>JAKAFQ010000088.1 GCA_021817875.1 Pseudomonadota bacterium | reverse complement strand
CTGGCGCGCGTAGGGGGAGAACGTCTCGACATAACGCCGTTGTCCCTCAGCGTACAGCGTGTCGAAGACGAGCGAGGACTTTCCAGAGCCCGAGACCCCGGTGACCACGATCAGCTCGTTGAGCGGGAAGTCGATGTCGAGGTTCTTGAGGTTGTTCTGCCGCGCGCCGCGCACTCGGATGGGATCCGGCGCAGTGGTGTCGGAGAGGCGGGTGGCACGGCGGGTGGCACGGCGGGCGTCGGTCATTCCTTCACCAGGGGGGTCTCGGGAGGGAGGTGGCGCGCGCAGCGGGCGCGACCTCCCTGATTTTACCGGAATGTGCCGATGCCGGGCGAAATTGCCCCGCGTCCAGCCGCGACGGCGACTCGGTACTGTATCGCCGCGCCGTCCCTCCGGTACGATAGGCGCTTGTGAACAGTTGTCGCATGCAACCGCATCCCGGGACACCGGATGAACGCGTGGACGGGATTGAAGTCCGGGTCGAGGCCGGTTCGGGTACGTTGTGCCTTCGATATCGTCTGCACGGGGATTTGCCGCGGATCCGCGTGCCGTCTGCGAGCCGTGCCGGGCGGGCCGACGGATTGTGGATGCACACGTGTTTCGAGGCTTTCGTGCACGCCGGGACCGCGCCTCGCTACCTGGAGCTGAATTTTTCCCCGTCCGGGCAGTGGGCGGCGTACCGTTTCAGTGGTTACCGGGACGGTCGGGAGCCGCTCGAGCTCGAGGAGCCACCCCGGATCGTGGTGCGCTGCGAGGGCGGGGCGCCGGGGCGGGGCGGTTCGCTCGAACTCGCGGCGAGCGTGCGGCTCCCCGTGCTGACCGCGACCGCCGGAAGCAAACTTCATCTCGGCCTGTGCGCGGTGGTGGAGGATGATGCCGGCGGGCTGTCATACTGGGCGTTGCGTCATGCGGCAGGCAGGCCGGACTTCCATCACCCGGAGACCTTCACGCTCGAGCTGCCCTGCCCCGGGACCATCGCTGGATCGCACTCCTTACCCTGAGCCGCATCGTATGAAGTTCGGCATAGACCGCCTGCTCGGTCAACCGTCGCTGCGCAAAGCGCTGACCGGACGTCGTGTGGCGCTGCTCGCCCACCCGGCGTCGGTGACGCGCGATCTCACGCACACACTCGATGCCCTGGCGGCGCTCGGTACGATACGGCTGACCTGCGCCTTCGGGCCGCAGCACGGGCTGCGCGGCGACAAGCAGGACAACATGGTCGAGTCGGCCCACTTCACCGACCCGATGCACGGTATCCCGGTGTTCAGCCTGTATGGCGAGGTCCGGCGGCCGACCGCCGCCATGATGGACGCATTCGATGTGCTGTTGGTGGACCTTCAGGACGTGGGCTGTCGCGTCTACACCTTCGTGACCACCCTGCGCTACGTGTTGGAGGAAGCGGCCCGACATGGCAAGAGCTTGTGGGTGCTCGACCGGCCGAACCCCATCGGCCGGCCCATCGAAGGACTGAGGCTCCTCCCCGGTTGCGAGAGCTTCGTCGGCGCGGGCTCCATGCCCATGCGACACGGCCTGACGCTCGGCGAGCTCGCGCGTTGGTTCGTGAAGACGCTGAATCTCGATGTCGACTGTCAGGTCATCCCCATGGAGGGCTGGAATCCCTATGCGCCTCCAGGACATGGCTGGCCGCTCGGGGCGCGCACCTGGGTGAACCCGAGCCCCAATGCGCCCAATCTCTGGATGGCGCGCTGTTATCCGGGCACCGTGATGCTCGAGGGCACGACGCTCTCGGAAGGCCGGGGCACCACCCGGCCGCTGGAGTGGTTCGGCGCGCCGGACCTGGACGCCGGGCAGTGGCTGGCCGCGATGCGCACGCTTGCGCCGCAATGGCTGCGCGGCTGCAGACCCCGGGCGTGCTGGTTCGAGCCGACCTTCCACAAGCACGCCGGACTGCTTTGCGCCGGGGTGCAGCTGCACGTGGAGGATCCGCTCTACTATCACCACGAGGCATTCCGCCCCTGGCGGCTGATGGCGCTCGCCTTCAAGGCGCTGCGGCGGCTGCGCCCCGACTACCCGCTGTGGCGGGACTTCCCGTACGAGTACGAGCACGACCGGCTCGCGATCGATGTCATCAACGGCGGTGAGCTGCTGCGCCGCTGGGTCGACGACGCGGCGGCCACGGCGGGCGACCTCGAGCGGCTCGCGCTCGCGGATGAGGCATCCTGGCAGGCCGAGCGCCAGCCTTTTCTGTTATACTGACAAATCTTCACCAACGGCCGGCGGTCGGGCCAGACGTCCCGCACCGGGGCCCCCTGCAGAGTGACCCCGTGCAACCCGCTCGCGATATCACCCGCTACCGCAAGTACTGGGCGGAGCGCTTCGGCACCGCCCCGTTCCTGCCCATGTCGCGAGCCGAGATGCGTGATCTCGGCTGGGACAGCTGCGACATCATCCTCGTCACGGGCGATGCCTACGTCGATCTGCCCAGCTTCGGCATGGCGATCATCGGACGGGTCCTCGAGGGCCAGGGATTTCGCGTGGGCATTGTCTCGCAGCCGGACTGGCACGGCGCCGAGCCGTTCGCCGCCCTCGGGCGGCCGAACCTGTTCTTCGGCATCACCGCCGGCAACATGGACTCCCTGGTCAACCGCTACACCGCCGACCGGCGGCTGCGCAGCGACGATGCCTATACTCCGGGCGGCGCGGGCGGCAGGCGTCCGGACCGCTCGGTGATCGTATACGCGCAACGCGCACGGGAGGCCTTCAAGGACGTACCGATCATCATCGGCGGTATCGAGGCTTCGCTGCGTCGCATCGCGCACTTCGATTACTGGTCCGAGAAAGTGCGCCGCTCCATCCTGCTCGATGCCAAGGCGGACCTGCTGGTCTACGGCAGCGGGGAGCGGCAGGTCTGCGAGATCGCGCATCGGCTGGCCGCAGGAGAATCCATCGACGACATCACGGACGTGCGCGGCACCGCCTTCGTGCGCAAGAGGCTGCCTTCGGGCTGGATCGAGATCGACTCGACCGCCATCGATGAGCCGGGGCCGCTCGCACCGCGGCCCGACCCCTATGCGCCCGAACCGCAACGCCCCGCAGCGCGGAACGCGAACTCCGGCGCATCGGCCGGCCCCGGTCCTGTGGTTCGCGCCACGCGCCGCGTGAAGAACGCGGATCGTGAGCGCAGTGTGATCCGCCTGCCCTCTTTCGAGCAGGTGGCGGCCGACCCCGTGCTGTATGCGCATGCCTCCCGCATCCTGCACCAGGAGGCCAACCCCGGTAATGCCCGCGCGCTGGTGCAGCGCCACGGTGACAGCGACGTGTGGCTCAATCCGCCGCCCATCCCGCTCACCACCGCGGAGCTCGACTGGGTGTACGAGCGTCCCTACCAGCGCCGCCCGCACCCCGGCTATGGCGAGGCCACCATTCCCGCCTACAAGATGATCCGCTTCTCGGTGGCCATCCAGCGAGGCTGCTTCGGCGGCTGCTCGTTCTGTTCCATCACCGAGCACGAGGGTCGCATCATCCAGAGCCGCTCGGAGCAGTCCGTGCTGCGCGAGGTAGAAGCCGTCCGCGACCAGGTGCCGGGATTCACCGGCGTCATCTCCGACCTCGGCGGTCCCACGGCGAACATGTATCGGCTCGCCTGCCGCAGCCGCCAGATCGAGAGCGCCTGCCGCCGCCCGTCCTGCGTGTATCCGGGCATCTGTCCCAACCTCGACACCGATCATGCACCGCTCATCCGGCTGTACCGCAAGGTGCGCAGCCTGCCCGGCGTCCGCAAGGTGCTCATCGCCTCGGGCGTGCGCTATGACCTCGCGATCGAGTCGCCCGAGTACGTCAAGGAGCTGACCCAGCACCATGTCGGGGGCTACCTGAAGATCGCCCCGGAGGCGATCTCGGACGGGCCGCTTTCGATGATGATGAAGCCGGGCATCGGCGCCTACGATCGATTCAAGGAGCTGTTCGATCGCTTCTCGCGCGAGGCGGGCAAGGAGCAGTACCTCATTCCGTACTTCATCGCCGCGCACCCCGGCACCCGCGACGAGGACATGCTCGAGCTCGCCCTGTGGCTGAAGCGCAATGGCTTTCGCGCCGACCAGGTGCAGGCCTTCCTCCCCTCGCCCATGGCGAGCGCCACGGCCATGTATCACTCGGGCAAGAATCCGTTGAAGCGCATCAGCCGCGTCGGCGGCGACGTGCCGCTGCCCAAGGGATTGAAGGTGCGAAGGCTCCACAAGGCCTTCCTGCGCTACCACGATCCGCAGAACTGGCCGGTGCTGCGCGAGGCGCTGCGCCGCATGGGCCGCGCCGATCTGATCGGCGGCGGCCGGCACCAGCTGGTGCCGGCATACCAGCCGGCCGGCACCGCTGCGGCGGGCGAGGCGCGAACCGCGCCCCAAGGGCGCGCAGCCGTTCGCGCCCGCCCGTTCCGTACACAACACACCGGCTTGCCGCGCACGCCGAGGCGGTGACGCGGCGCGCCCGGCCAGGCATGACATCCGGCGCGGCGACTCGTGCCGCTGCGCCTACGGCCGCCGCCAGATCAGTGTCCGATTGTGCGCCGGCATGGGACAGTCCTCCGCGAGGCGCAGTCCGATCGAGCGCGCCAGCGCGTCGACCGCGGCGAAATCGCGGATGCCGCTGTCCGCGGAGCGGCGCTTGAGCCAGGCGTCGAAAGCCGCATTGCTTGTACTGGTGAACGCGCCGCCGTAGTTGAACGGACCGTACACGGCAAGCGCAGCATCCGCCGTGAGCGCCGTGGCAAGCGCGGCGAACAGGGCGCACACGCCCTCCCAGCTCATGATGTGCAGCGTATTGGCCGTGAATACGGCATCGAATCGCGCATCGGGCCAGGGACCGAAGACATCGAGTGCCAGCGGCGGCGGCAGGTTCGCCAGCCCCGCCTCCCCGAGCCACCGCCCGATACCGGGCAGGTTGGGCGCCAGATCGGACGTCTGCCAGATGAGTCCGGGCAGAGCCGCGGCAAAATGCACCGCGTGCTGCCCGGTGCCGCTGCCGATCTCGAGCACGTGGCGCCGATCGGCGAAGTGCCGGCGCAGCACCCCGAGGATCGGGTCCCGATTGCGCTCGCAGGCTTCGGCGTGGGGCTTGGCATCCACCATGATGCCGCCATCATATCGATTTCCGAAGGCCGCGCGCCGAGCCTGCGCCGCAGCCGCAGCCGCAGCGCACGGCCAGGGCGGCGCCCCTTGCCGGGGTTACTTCACGCCCTTACCCCGCAGGAATTCCGAATACTGACGATCCTCCTTCATGATGTGCTCGGTCAGCCACCTCTTGAGGAAACTGAATGCCGTGATCGAAACCGGCGATCCGCGCTCCACCTTTTCCTGAAGTTCCTTCATTTGACCGACCAGAAGCCCGTGCGAGTTCTGGTGCGATGCCGCGCCGAGGTACGCATGCTGCCTGAACAGGCGCTCCTCGTACGAAAAGTGCTCGACGGTGTAGGCGGCGAGATCCGCCAGGATCTTGCGCATGACGTCGTTCGCCTTGCCGACCTGCATCGAGTCGTAGAGGTCGTTGATGATGGAGACGAGTTTCTTGTGCTGCCTGTCCACGGAATCGATCTGAACGGACAGATCGTCTGTCCACTGAATGAATGGCATGAATCACTCCGGTTGCGATGGCGCGAGCTGATCGCGTCGTAAAGCGAAATTGTCCCGCGGGGAAATTCAAGCCGGCTGCGCGCCGGATCTCATTTGCGCAATAAACGGCCGCGGCGCTGACATTTGTCATGGTGCGCGCACGTCGATACACGTCACCCTGATGCACGCCGCTCACGAGAACCGAAAGGCGCCGCCGCCAGGGACGCGTCAGGCACTTGTCGGGATACGCATCGGCGCGCACCGGCGGGACGCGGCGTCAGTTGGCGTCAATCCCAGCCGTCGGGCAGGCGATGATCCGCAGATTCTCCCCGAATTGCCGTTGCGGCGGCGAGCGCGCCCGGGGTCATCGAGCGCTCAGGCGGCGCGGGGCGCTGTCGATCCGGACGCATGGCGGGCCCGTGTCTGCGACGGCAGTTCGCCGAAGAGCAGCCGGTACTGCTGAGAAAACCGACTCCAGTGCCATACGCCGTATTGCGCGGCGATATCCCCGATTGAGACGCGCTGCTTGTCGCCCGACAGCAGATCGCGCCGCACCCGGTTGAGCTGCAGATTGCGGATGTAGGCCCCCGGACCGATGCCGAGCATCATCCGGAAGATGCTCTCGAGAGACCGCCGGCTCACGCCGGCGTGTCTGCAGACCTCCGCGACGGAGACGCCTTCCGTGAGGCACTCATCGACGTATTCCTGCGCGACGCGAAACAGTCGCGACGCGCGCCGATTCGCGCATTGCGGCACTCCGTGAAACGTGTCCACCGCGGCGCGTGACAGGATCCGCCACAGCGCGTCGGCCACTGCCGACTTGAACGTCTTGACGGCCGCGGAGTTCCGTTCGATCGACTGCAGTCGCACCAGCGTCGCGAGCCCCGACTCCACGGCCTCGCGCAGGCAGCGAGCGCCAGGAGCGTCATAAATGACGCCGACGCTTCTCCATTCGCAGCTTTCCTCGAGCAGCAGTTCCCGAGACAGGTCCATGCAGTAGATGTTGAGTCCCGGGGGCGTCTTGCCGATGAGCGTCTCGCCTCCGGGACACACCGCCAGATAATCCCGAGCCAGAGTCGACCCATTCAACGTGCAGGGCGGGGAGTTCTCGGTCAGGATGCACACGCCCCAGCGATCAACGGGCGCGACCGCGACCTGGGCGAGTTCCTGATTGGCCACCTCGGACTGGACGGCGAAATCCTCTCCGAGGTCGAACTGGGTCACCCGTCCGTCAAAAGCGCCCGAACTCAGTTGCTGGTATTCCTGGCCGTAACCCCGATACTGCGCAGCCTGTGAGTCGATATCGCGGAATCTGCCCACGCGTACCCAGGGAAGCGGAGCCGCCGGTTCGCCGACCACACGTCGTCCTCTGCGCAAAACGGATAACTGTCGCAATCTATCGCCCGCTACCCTATCGGTCAACGGTGATGTCACGAGGGGGGAGAAAAATGCACCGCAGTCGGTCCACATTGCCGATGGTATTCGCCTGCGTCAGCGCATGCGTGCTTGCTGCCGGCGCGGCGGCTCAGCCGGCAATCGGCGCCGGATCGGCGAGCCTCAGCGAGATCGTCATCACGGCCACCAAGCGACGCACCACCGTGCAGACGACGCCCATCAGCATCACCGCGCTCACCGGCGCGGAGATGGCCAGCAGGGGGCTCACCACCCTGGATTCCCTGGTCACGACCGTGCCCGGCCTCGCCGTGCGCGATTCCGGGACGCCGGGGACCGATGAATTCGAGATCCGTGGCCTGAATTCCCAGGGTGGCAACACCTCGATGGTCGGGCTGTACCTGGGGTCCATACCGCTTTCAGCGCCGGCCACCTCGGAATTCGGCAAGATCGTCATCGATCCGAGCACCTATGACCTGAACCGGGTCGAGGTGCTGCGCGGTCCCCAGGGCACGCTCTATGGATCGAGCTCCATGGGCGGAACCATCCGGCTGATCCCCAACCGCCCGCGGCTCAACCGCTTCGAAGCCAGTGGAGAGCAGGTGCTCTCCGATACCATCCATGGCGGCGGCCTGAATCACCAGGAAAACGGCATGGTGAACCTTCCGTTGGGAAGCACCGCCGCCGTGCGCATCGTCGGCTCATTCACGCGCGACAGCGGCTGGATCAGGCGCCTCGTGATCCAGGACGGCGCGGTAGCCGTCGATTCCGGTGTCTATCCCAATGTGTCGCGCCCGGGTAATTTCTATACCGCGCCGCTTCAGGAAAATCTGCCGGGTGTCAATACGGCCAATGTGAACCAGATCCGCGCCGGGCTGCTGTGGAAACCCAGTCGTAACCTCACGATCTATCCGATGATGATGTACGAGGGCGCGTCCGCGGGTGGCCCGAACGAGGTCGATGTCAACGGTGAGCCCACCCATCCCCGATTGCCCGGCGTTCTGGCGCATTATGAGATCTATGACGCCCCCGAGCCGCAGACCGACAGCTTCAGCCTCGGCAGCCTGCATGTCGTATATGACCTGCCGACGATCTCCCTGACATCGGCCACGGGTCTCTGGCACCGCAATTCGATACACCGCGAGGACAGCACGGAAGAGATCGCCTCTGCAATCGGAATTCCCGTGTACGACGTCGCTGCAGGCGGCGTCGGCCCAAACGCGTCGCCTTTCGGTCAGGGCATCGCCAACCAGGACTATACCCGGCAGCTCAGCGAGGAATTCCGGGTCGCTTCCACCAGGCCGGTGCGTCTGCCGCGCGGCGATATGCAGTGGCTGCTCGGCTATTTCTACCAGGACCTGTATTCTCAGACCAATCAGCTGCTGACGGCTCCCGAGGCGACACCAACCCTGGGAGGCACGTCTCTGTTCTTCAACTACCAGCCACAGATCATCGTTCAAAACGCGGTTTTCGGCCACGTGTCCTGGGAACTCACCCGGCATTGGAAGGTTGCGGCGGGATTCCGCCACTACCACTACAGCCTGAGTCAAACGAACAGTCAGTGGGGTGCATTCAGCGTCAACCTGACTCCTCCGTATACCGAACCGTTCAATACCGCCGCGTCAATTGCCTCGAGCGGCACGATTCCGAGCTTCAACCTGACGTATACCATCAATGACGATGACATGATTTACGCCAACGTCGCGGAGGGGTTCCGTCTGGGAGGTGCGAGCCAGACAATTCCCGTACTGGCGAACACACCCGGCAATCAGGCCCTGAATGCGGTGGAGGTGGCAAATGAATGCGCCATCCAGGCGAAGTTGCTTCTGACCACCAGCTGCAATCCCAATGTCCTGCTGCAGGCCCCGTCGACCTTCAAATCGGATACGGTGTGGAGCTACGAGCTCGGGGAGAAGACGGCCTTCTTCCGCAGGCGAATGACGGTCGATCTCAGCGCCTACTACGAGCACTGGCTGCACCCCCAGATCGAGACCGCAATGTCGGGGTTCAATCTCACGGTGACCGGATCCAACGCGGCCATCGCGGGCCTCGACCTGCAGGTGAATGCGCTGCTGCCCTGGGGATTTCACGTCCTGCTGAGTGGCGGATACACGCATGCGCAGTTTCTGTTCGACAGCGCGATCACCGGATACCCGGCTGGTTACTCGATTCCGGACACACCGAAGGTGACGGCTTCCGGCGTACTCAGCTGGCAGCATGATCTGTCGGACAGCCTGGCGGTGTTCGGTTCGATCGAGGCGAACTACGTCGGCGACCGGAGCGAGGTGCCGCTCGTGGTCACCGCCACGCTGCAGAACATCAATCAGGTATTGATGACCATGCCGGCCTACACGCTGACCAATCTGCGCTTCGGGCTGAAGGGCGTCACGGACGATGGCAACGCCTGGACGGCAACTCTGTTTGTGAACAATCTCACGAACAACCTGACGCTGCTCGATCCACAGCCGCAGATGGGCCTGCAGACAGAGGCGTATACCCGTTTCACGATGACCCGACCGCTCACCGCGGGTGTTGATGTGACCTATGATTTCCATTGATCCGCCTGCGCGGGGCGCCACTCGTCCGGCCCGTCAAGAGACATCCGTTTTGAAGGTGAACACCATGACTGCGGACAACGGTGGACTTCCCGGACGCGGGGCTGCACGCCGACACGCCGGCCGCCCGGCGCACGTGCGTCAGCATCCTGCGCTGATGATTTCCGCTGTGCTCACTCTGATCGTCGCGGGCACGCTGCTGTCGCCGCTGTCGTGGGCGAACAGCGCGTCACGGCCCGGCTGGGTGGACACTGCGCGGCTCGAGAACGCCGCGCGCGAGCCGGATCAGTGGCTCACCGCCGGGCGGGATGCCGGCCAGACGTTTTACTCGCCGCTCCATGCGATCAACGCGAAGAACGTCGCTCGGCTGGGCTTTGCCTGGCAGTACCGGCTCGGCATGCGCAGGGGGCTCGAGGCGACGCCCATCGTGGTCGACGGCGTGATGTACACCTCAGGACCCTGGGGTTACGTATACGCACTCAATGCGGCAACCGGCAGGCTGCTCTGGAAGTTCGATCCGCATGTGCCGGGTGGCTACGGCAAGTATGCATGTTGCGACATCGTGAATCGGGGCGTGGCCGTCTGGAAGGGTCGCGTCTACGTCGCCAGCCTGAATGGCAATCTTTTCGCCCTCGATGCGCGCAGTGGCCGGGTCGTCTGGCGCACGCAGACGCTGCCGCGCCATGCCCCGGGGACCCACTACTACGTGACCGGAGCGCCGATCATCGCCGGTGATGTGGTCGTCATCGGCTACGGAGGAGCGGATTTCGAGGGTGTGCGGGGCTCGGTGTCGGCGTATTCGCTCGCGACGGGCAAATTCCGCTGGCGCTTTTACACCGTGCCGCGCAATCCGCGGCTGGGACCGCAGGTTCGGCCGCACCTGCAGCAGGCCGTGAAGACCTGGCCGGCCCGATTCGACTGGGCGATGGGGGGCGGTGCGACCGTTTGGGACGGTCTCGCCTATGACCCGCAACTTCACCTGGTGTACCTGGCGACCGCCAACGCGTCTCCCTATCACGGTGGAATGAATCCGGCGAAGTACGGCGACGAACTCTATGCCGCATCGATCATCGCGGTGCATGCCGATACCGGCAGGATGGCGTGGTATTACCAGGAGGTGCCGGCGGAGGGATGGGATTACGATGCCATGAGCCCGCTGGTGCTGACGCGATTGATGGTCGACGGCCGGCCGCGAAGGGTCATCATGCAGGCGAGCAAGGATGGCTTTCTCTACGTGCTCGATCGCGCCACGGGCCGGTTTCTCTCCGGCAAGCGGTTTACCTACATCAACTGGACCAAGGGCCTGGATCCGAAGACCCATGAGCCGATTCCGCCGGCGTTTTCCTGGGCGCGTTCGCCGGCGCTGGTCTGGCCGAGTCCGCTCGGTGGGCACAACTGGCAACCGATGTCGTTCGATCCGAAGACGGGCCTGGTCTACGTTCCGGTGATCCATGCGCCGATGGTTTATGTCAATACTGCCCATCGCCGGATGGGGCTGATCAAAGGTAATTTCCATCTCGCCTTCTTCTTCCCCGGGGATTACTCGCCGAAGGCTTTGGCAAGCCTGTTTGGCCCGTTGCCACCGCTCCGCGATCTGACTCGCGGCGGACCGCCGCCGGTGAGGCGCGGTTTCATCAAGGCCATCGAGCCGCTTACCGGCAAGGTCGTCTGGAAACGGCAGACCGCCAGCTTCTGGGACGGCGGCATTCTCTCCACGGGCGGTGATCTGGTGTTCCAGGGCGACGAAGACGGTTACCTCAACGTCTACGCCGCGGATACGGGCACGCTTCTGAAGCGGCTCGATGTCGGGACTTCGATCATGGCGGCGCCGATGACCTACCGCGTCGCAGGGGTGCAATACGTCTCGGTGATGGCGGGCTACGGCGG
>JAKAFQ010000744.1 GCA_021817875.1 Pseudomonadota bacterium | reverse complement strand
TTCGGTCACCGTGATCTGCATGGTGATCTCTCCGTACGTGCTCTGAGTCCGGCGGTCTCGGGTCAACGTGAACGATCGGCGTGCGTCGAGGTCTACGGCAATGCACCCCGAGCGGGGTCCGGAGGAAGCCGCCATGCGTGGAATCACCCTGTATCGATCGGTCGCCGCGGGGCTCGCGGCGGCGCTGTTGTCGCTGCCCGCCTGGTCGGCGCCGGTGGGGGTCGCCGCCGCGTGGGTCCCGAGACAGGTGCACTACGTGTATCAGGGCTTCACGACGCGATATTCCTGTGATGGCCTGCGGGACAAGATCCACGAGCTGCTCTGGAAGCTCGGCGCGCGGCAGCTCAAGGTGCTGGAAGATCCCTGCTCGTCGTCCCCGGGCCGGCCCGATCCGTTCCCCGGGGTGCGGGTGAAGATGCAGGTGCTGGTTCCCGCGGCAAAAGCCGGCAAGGGCGCGCCGCGGGTGCAGGCGCATTGGCAGCCGGTGGTGCTCTCGCCCAGCGACACCGGCTATGACCTCGGGGGCAATTGCGAGCTCATCGAGCAGTTCCACCATACGTTCCTGCCGCTGTTCAGCACCCGCAATACCCACTACCACGCGACGTGTATTCCGCACCAGGCGACGCTCGGCGCTTATCTTCGCACCGAGGTGCTGATGCCGGATCGGCCGGCCGCGAAGCGTCCCCGGCCCGGCCGGCGCTAGGCCGTGGCCCGCCCGCGGTCAATATCGGGCAGGAAGCCGGCGAGCACCCCGATGATCGGCAGCCAGGCACAGATCCGGTAGACGAGGTCGATGCCGAACGAGTCGGCCAGCTGGCCGAGGACCGCGGCGCCGATCCCGCCCATCCCGAAGGCGAATCCGAAGAACAGTCCGGCCACCGTGCCGGTGCGGCCGGGCAGCAGTTCCTGGGCGTAGACCACGATGGCGGGGAAGGCCGAGGCGAGGATCACCCCGATGGGCACCGTCAGCACCCCCGTCCAGAACAGATCCGCGTAGGGCAACAGCAGGGTGAACGGCAGGACGCCGGCGATGGAGCCCCAGATCACATACTTGCGCCCGATCCGATCCCCGAGCGGCCCGCCGAGGATCGTGCCGGCCGCGACCGATCCGAGGAACACGAACAGAAGGATCTGCGCGTTCTGCACCGACACGTGAAAGCGGCTGATCAGATACAGCGTGTAATAGCTGGTGAGGCTCGCCAGGTAGAAATACTTGGAGAAAATGAGCAACAGCAGCAGCGCAATCGCCAGGGTGACATGCCTGCGCGAGGGCGTCGGGTGCGCCTCGGCGCCCGCGCGCGGCTTCAACCGCGCGAGGCCGTGCAGCCGGTACCAGTGTCCGACCTGCAGCAGTACGGCCATGCCGGCGAGCGCCGCGAAAGAGAACCACAGCACGCTCGACTGACCGTAGGGCAGGACGATGAAGGCCGCGAGCAGCGGACCGATGGACGCGCCCAGGTTGCCGCCGACCTGGAACACCGACTGCGCGAGTCCATGGCGACCCCCCGAAGCCATGCGCGCGACACGCGAAGATTCCGGGTGGAACACCGAGGAGCCGGTGCCGATCAGCGAGGCGGCGCAGAGTAGCAGTGGGTAGTCGTGCGCGTACGCGAGCAGCGCGAGGCCGCTGAGGGTGAAGCCCATCCCGGTGGCGAGCGAATAGGGCCGGGGACGCGCATCGGTGTAGCGGCCGATCAACGGCTGCAGGATCGATGCCGTGATCTGGTAGGTGAAAGTGAGAATGCCGATCTGTCCGAAGGACAGGCTGTAGCGGTCCTTGAGCATCGGATACAGCGCCGGCAGCAGCGACTGCATCATGTCGTTCAGCAGATGGCTGAAGCTGATCGCGGCCAGCACCGCGAAGGCGGTCTGGCTGGCCGCGCCTGCGCTGCGACTGGCGGCGCTGTCGTTCAAGAGGACTCCCGATGCGGTGCCGGAACGGGGCGGGGCGGGGCGGGCGTCTGCCCTGAGGAGGCGAGGCCGTGGCGGCGCCGAACGCCGGCCCGAGGCTAGTTCGGCGGGTTGCCGCCCGGGCTCTGATCCTCGAGCGGGTACGCTTGCGCGGCGGGCGCTGCCTGCTGCGCCGGTGCCGGCGAGGCAGCCGGCGCGGGAGCCGAGGCGGGGGCTGGTGCAGCCGTCCCCACTCCCGTCGCCACCGCCTGCAGAAAGCGCGCCGCGGCGGAATTGCCGGTCGTGACGGCGCCCGAAAGGATCTCCGACGCCCGGACATTCGCGCGGTGGTAGAACCTGGCATCCGCGCCGTCATCGACATTGATCTCGGAGCCACCGAGCGCAACACCGGCGAACAGTCCCCGGTTGTGCGAGTACGAGTACACGGCCGCGTTGAATGCCTGCACCGTGGCGGCGGAAGCCTGTCGGCCCACCGGGCCGGCCGCCACGGAGACGTCCGCTCCCAGAGTCACCTTGCCGCCGGAGATCCCGGCCACGCCCTTTCTCGAGGTGAACACCAGCACCAGATCGGTCTTCTGCACACCCCATTGGAAACCAAAGCTGCCGCCGGTGATGGTGATGAAGACCGGGTCGGAAAACTGGCCGTCGGGCTTGCGCACCACGAGCACCCCGTGCCCGCGTCGTCCGCCGAAGAAGAAAGCAACCTTGGTGAGGCCCGGAATGACGGCGATGCCGTAGGCGCGCTGCAGCAACCAGCTCGGAATGCTCTGGTCGCGCGTGCCCTGCAGGTCCTGAAGAACATGGGTGGCGAGCAGCAATTGCCCT
>JAKAFQ010000743.1 GCA_021817875.1 Pseudomonadota bacterium | reverse complement strand
GGTGAGCGGCGCCTGGGTCGTCGCCGCCAGGAACCCGCCCATGCCGATCACGCCGTAGGCGACCGGCTGATAGACGATGTGCGGCATCATCCACTGCAGCGCGCCGCCGAACAGCGTGCCGACCGCGGCGCCGATGAACAGTGACGGCGTCAGCACACCGCCCACGCCGCCGGAGCCGACGGTGAACGTGGTGGCGAGCACCTTGGCCAGCAGGATCGCGAGCAGCCACCAGCCGAACACCTGCCCGAGCAGGATGTGGCTCACCACGCTGTAGCCGTTGCCCCAGACCTCCGGGACGAACAGCGAAATGATGCCGACCGCCAGGCCGCCGAGCGCGAGCTGCGCGTACAGCGGCAGTTTCAGCCTGATGAATCTCGACTTGGCGTAATCGAGCAGCGCCAGGAAGGGCGGCGCCAGATGTCCGAGCACCACGCCGAGAATCACGAAGAAGATCAGCTCCCAGTTGGTGACCACCACCACGTGCGGCACATCGAACACTCTGCCGAAGTGCGCCACCCGATGCAGGGTCGCATTGGAGATCACCGAGGCGATGACCAGCGGCCCGAAGCTCTCCATCGACATCGAGCCGAGTACGATCTCCGAGGCAAACAATGCGCCCGAGATCGGCGCGTTGTAGGCCGCGGCGATCCCGGCCGCCACACCGCAGGCCACCATGAGCCGCAGGCGCGGTACCGGCGCGTGCGCCAGCAGTCCGATCCTGGAGCCGAGCATGGCGGCGAGCTGCACCATCGAGCCCTCGCGGCCGATCGATCCTCCGGAGGAAATGGTGAGCATCGAGCCCAGACTCTTCAGGATCGATCCGCGAAAACCGATCCGCCCGTCACCGACCTTCACCGCCTCGATGTAGTCGACGGCCTTGGATGAGACGAGCCTGCGCTTGACGAACAGCAGCACCGCGCCGGCGAGCAGTCCGCCCGCCACGGGCATCACCGCACGATGCCACCAGGGGAGCTTCATCGCGACGTCCACCAGGCCCGAACCGTGCTCGGAGTAAGGCCAGTAGCCGCTGAACAGGCGGACACAGAGGCGGATACCCAGACGAAACACCACGCTCGCCAGGGCTCCCGCGATCCCGACGAGCGTCGCCCAGAACACGATGCTGACGAGCTCATCGTGCCCGAAAAGCATCAGCCGCAGCCGCTTCAACCACCACAGCGGCGCCCGATCCCGGGCCGGAACCTTGGTAGACACACTGCACCCCGCCAGGGGGACTCGATCCTTGCCGCCTGATTATGCCGAAAGTCCCGCTTGGAAGCGCCTCGAACGCAAGGTAGCCTTCGGACAACCCACGCCCGCGCGCGTGCGCCGACCGGAGGTTCCCTAGACAAATTCCAGAAAGTCTCCTAGCCTTCGGCCACGCACAGCCAAAGCTGATCCCTCGTCATCGCAGGAGAGCCCCCGTGACCTTCTCACTTCCCTCGCTTCCTTTTTCACCCGGCGCGCTCGCCGCCCGGGGCATGTGCCAGGAGACCCTGGAGCTGCATCACGGCAAACACCATCAGGCCTATGTGACCGCGCTGAACGGCCTGGTGGAGAAGAACGAGTCCCTCAAGGGCAAGAGCCTGGAGGATCTCATCCGCTTGAGTCGGGACCGCAGCGAACTGGTCGGCGTGTTCAACAACGCCGGCCAGCATTGGAACCACAGCCTGTTCTGGAATTCCCTTGCCCCGAACGGCGGCGGCATACCCGCCAGCCTGGAGAAAAAGCTCGCAGCCGACTTCGGCAGCGTCGAGCAGTTCAAGGAGCAGTTCAAGGCGGCCGCTCTCGGCCAGTTCGGCTCCGGCTGGGCCTGGCTGGTGCTCGCCGGCGACGGCAGGCTGAAGATCACCAAGACCGGCAATGCCGGCACGCCGCTCGCCACCTCGGAGGGCAAGGCATTGTTGGTGCTGGACGTGTGGGAGCACGCGTACTACGTCGACTACCGCAACCGCCGCGCCGACTTCGCCGACAATTTCCTGGCGCGGCTGGCGAATTTCGAGTTCGCCGCGGAGCAGCTCGCCGCGGCCTGAGCCCGCACCGCCTTGGGGCCACCCCGGCCGGCAGCGCGCACACGGTCGCCGCTGTACCGGGGTGCCCGCAAGGCGCTCACGCTTGCACCCCCTCCGGGATGAAAGACGGCTCGATGCCGGGCTGGCAGCCGCCCGCGACGCCGTACTCGAGGCGATGGAGTGAGCCGCTGCGACGAGCGGCAGCCGGTGTGCGCATCGGGCAAAGCGATCCGTCCACGGTGGCGCCAGACCGCCGATTTGATCTGGATCAGAAAGCCGGCGGCACGGGCCGCTACCCTTGGCGGATCGTCCGCCGGAAAAGCCGCCCCCATGCGCCTGCTGTTGATCAATCCCAAGGCCCCGGAAAGTTTTTGGAATTTTCACTGGGCAGTCAGTGATGTCCTCCCGGGAAAGCGCGCGGTCAATCCACCGCTCGGACTCGCGACACTCGCGGCGCTGTGCCCGCCGCACTGGCAGGTGCGCATCGTCGACGAGAACGTCGAGCCGCTGCCGCTCGAGCCCGAGGCGGACCTGATCGGCATCGGCGGGATGGGCGTGCAGTTCGGGCGCCAGCGCGAGCTGCTCGAGTATTACCGCGCCCGGGGCCACTTCGTGGTCGCCGGCGGCGCCTACGCCTCTTTGTGCCCGGAACAATACGAGCATCTGGCCGATAGCGTGATCTGCGGCGAAGCCGAGCAGATCTGGCCGCGATTCTGTGCCGATTTCGA
>JAKAFQ010000742.1 GCA_021817875.1 Pseudomonadota bacterium | reverse complement strand
AGAAGGCCGTAATCCGGCTGGCGCAAGTATTGATGCTGGCGGCAGGGGTCGCAGCCGAGGAGCACGCCGATGAGCGCTGAGATGCTGCCGGAGGGTCTGTTGAGGCGCAAGGCTATCGTGTATGTCCGCCAGTCCACGCAAACCCAGGTGCAGACGAACCTCGAGAGCCAGCGTCGGCAATACGACCTGGTCGAGGTGGCCCGTCGCCATGGATTTGCCAGCGTCGAGGTGATCGACGATGACCTCGGTCGCTCGGCCAGTGGCAGCGTGGCCCGTCCCGGCTTTGACCGGCTGGTCGCCGCGGTCTGCGGCGGAGAGGTCGGAGCCGTACTGTGTCTTGATGCCTCGCGTCTTTCCCGTAACGGGCGCGATTGGCATCACCTGCTCGAACTGTGCGGACTGGTCGGAGCAAGGGTGATCGATACCGACGGCGTTTACGATCCGTGCCGACCCAATGACCGGTTGCTCCTCGGTATGAAGGGCCAGATCAGCGAGTTCGAACTCGGAGTGATCCGTGCTCGCATGCTTGACGCCAGGCACGGCAAGGCACTTCGGGGCGACCTGCGCATCAGCGTGCCAACCGGATATATCTGGCATCGCGAGGTCGGCTTGGGACTGGATCCGAACCTGCGGGTACAGGAAGCCGTCCGCGTTGTGTTCGCCCGTTTCCGCCAGCTCGGCAGCGCCCGGCAAGTCCTGCTGTCCCTCGCGGCCGAGGGGATGCACTTCCCGCGTCCCTCGGACGGCAAGACCCTGGTGACCTTTGATTGGACTGCGATCCGATACCGCAACGTCATCTCGATCCTGAAGAACCCCTTCTACGCTGGGGCATATGCGTACGGCAAAAGCGAGAAGCGAACCGCGCTCGTCGACGGCCGCGTGCGCACCACATACAAGCATCGCAAGCCTTTTGGCCAGTGGGAGGTTATCATCAAGGACCACCATGAAGGCTACATCGAGTGGAGCGAGTTCGAACGCAACCAAAAACTGCTCGCGGCGAACGCCTACGGGAAAGCAGGCGGGGTCAAGTCTGGGCGCGGCGGCCGCGCTTTGCTACCCGGGCTCCTGCTCTGCGGAGGCTGTGGGTGTCGATTGGTGGTCGCCTACTCGGGGCACTACAGTCTGCCGGTGTATCGATGCGAGCGTCCCAACCAGATGTTGGGCCGGACACGATGCATGACGTTCGGAGCCAAGCGCGTAGATGCCGCCGTCGGCCACGAGCTGCTGCGCGCGATCGAGCCGATAGCCATTGAGGCGGCGTTGCACGCCGAGCGCAGGTACATGGAGCAGCGAACCGAACAGCGACGCATCGTAGAGTTGGAGTTGCAGCAGATCCGCTATGAGGCATCTCTTGCCGAGCGGCGTTATGCCGCCTGTGACCCAGACAATCGGCTCATCGCTGCGCAGCTCGAGAAGAGCTGGGAGGCGACGTTGCAGCGCGTAGCGGACTGTGAGGCACGATTGGCAGCGCTCGAGAATCCGGATCCTGCTCCCCCCACACCGGACTTCACGGGACTTGCCCAGGATCTTCAAGCCGCTTGGGACGCTCCGGGCGTCACCATGCGATCGCGCCAGCAGCTCGTACGCAGCCTTATCGCCGATATCATCGCCCATTACGACGCGGGCTCGCGCGAGATCATTCTCACGGTGCACTGGCGTGGCGGCCAGCACTCCGAGCTACGTGTTCGCAAGCCCAGATCCGGCGAGCATGACTGTCGGACCTCCGAGGAAGCCTTGGCTGTGATCCGATCCATGGCGACCCGCTGGTCGGATGAGGACGTCGCTGCGACGCTGAATCGGATGGGTCTGCCAACCGGCCAGGGGAAGACGTGGACTGCCCACCGTGTCAGCTCGCTGCGCCGCGTACGTGGGATCCACGCCTACAAATCGGCCGAAAAAGACGGCCAGTGGCTGACGATGTCCGAAGCAGCCGCAAAGCTCGGCGTCTCAAACCATCAGATCCGCAAGCTTATCAAGGGGGGTGTTCTCGCCGCCGAGCAGGTCGTTCCCGACGCTCCATATCAAATCCGCGCGAGCGACCTGCAAGATGAACGAGTCATCTCTGCGTTGGCGCGCAAAGGCCGTCCGTGTCGGCCAATTTCCGAAAACCAAACATCAATGTTTTCAGACACTTAACGATGAGGTGCACAATGAGCGCTCCGTTGCCACGGGCCGGATGCGGCTTTCCATCCAGTTGTTGTGTGTGCCTTGACAAAGGCACACGAGTCCCGTGGGTGAGATACCCACCCGGCCACCCTCGCTCCGGCCGGAAGCACTTGGAGCGGGCCAGGATGCGGCGCGTCAATCAGGATGAGAACCGCGCGACAATCAGGATGAAAGGGCTGTTCCGGCGGGGAGGTTCGAGGGCGTAGCCCGAGAAGCTCCCCGCCGGGGCGGCGGTCCGCCCCGGGTGGGGCGGGACTGCCGGTGATCGTGGCCGATCGGGTATTGAGGACGGGACACTCCCTGGGAGGACCCGCCTCGTGCCCGGCCGACACATCAACGATCACCAGATGAGGCTCTCCATGAAGCACAGACTCACCGAGTCGGTGGCGGTGGCCGCGGCGAAGGCGGCGATCAGTGTGGCCAGCGCGTACCGGATCGAGGACGACCGGCGGCTGCCCTCCCAGAAGCAAGTCCCGAGAGGCCGGCGGCGGCCGGATCCGCTGGCGGAGGTCTTTGACGCCGAGGTCGTGCCGATGCTGCAGGCGGCCCCGCAGATCCGAGCCGTGGCGGTGT
>JAKAFQ010000741.1 GCA_021817875.1 Pseudomonadota bacterium | reverse complement strand
CGGCGCGCGCCGCCGGCCTGCCGGCGCCCGGCGGCACTCGGGACCCGAGGCGGATCAGGCCTGAGGATGACGGCATTCCGCCCCCGGCTCGCGCCGGCTGCGCGACCTAGGCGGCCTGTGCGACGAACACGCCCGGCGTGGCGCGCGAGACGATATGCCTCAGGGTGTTGACATTGTCGACCAGCCGGTCGGTGAGGCTGTCCAGTTCACCGGCCGGGCTGGTGTCGGCGTGTGCCCCGAGCAACTGGACAAGATGTCGTTGTGCGGCACGTAACGGCGGCGTCTCCTGCGGGGACTGTCTGCTGTGCAGCGCGTCGGCCACCTGCCGCAGGGTCTCGGCGCTGTGGCGGATGAACTCATCCAGCGCCCGTTCCGCTGGCCGCGGCTGGTGGCTGAGCACCGCCTCGAGTGTCATGGTGGTGCGCGCCAGGCGATTGCTGTTGGTCAGCAGGGACTGCGCCAGCTCCGCCAGCGGCGCCGGCGTGGCGGGCTCGGCGAGCAGCCGGTTCACCGATGCCTCGGCATTGCCGCGCGCGATGCGGGCGGCGTGACGGGCCTCGCTGCGCAGCGTTGGGCCGTGGCCGCTGCCCAGGCTCGCCAGATAGGTTGCGTAGGCATGCAGAAGCTGTGCCAGGGTGTCTCGCGTGCGGCCCCGTTCCCAGGTCGGCCAGAGTCCGTATGCGGCGAGCGCCATGGCACTGCCGAGCAGGGTGGCCACCAGGCGCGCGATCATGGTCGGCTCCGGAGCCTCGCCGGCGAAGGCGAGCAGCAGCACCACCATGCCGGTCAGAGAGGCCACCGCCACCCCGTAATGGACGTTGCCGAAATAGCGAAAACCGCCGCAGAGCACCGCCATCACCCCCAGGCGCACCCAGGGATCGGCCGGCAGAACGTGCAGTAGCGCAGTGGTCAGGATCAGTCCGAGCACGGTGCCGGAGACGCGCAGCAGCCCGTAGCTGAAGGTGGCGGCGTAGTCGGCGCGCAGCACGATCGCCACGGTCATCGGGACCCAGTACCCGTGCGGCAGACGCAGCAGGCGGGAGATCCACAGCGCCAGGCCAAAGCAGACGGCACTGCGGATCGCGTGGCGGAAGGCGGCCGAACGTGGCGTGAGGCTGGCGGTCAGGGTCGCGAGGGCCGATTGCGGCCGCAGGGCGCGTGGCAGGTGCCACTCCGCCTGCTGCTCGCGCTGCGAGCCTTGCGTGCCGGTGCGCCGCGCATTGCGCGCCGCCGAGGCGAGCTGACCGGACAGCGCCTGGAAGTGACGCCACGGAGCGGCGGCAACCGCCGCTTCCCGGCCCGAGAGGCCGCGCTCCGCGGCCTGCAGCGCCTGCGACGCCCCGGCCATGGCTTCTGATGCGTCACTGCCGGAGCGGATGACCTGTGCAATGGTATCGAGTGCCGCGGCGGCCGCGCCGTGCACGAGCTGACCGATGTCCTCGCCCGGATCGGCGGCCGCAAGGGCGATCAGCTCCAGGCGGATGCGCTCGGCCAGCTCGAGCAGCACGCCGAAGGTGTCCATCACCGGGCCGCGCGCCCGATGCGCACCGAGCAGCATATGCCGCAGCGACGTCATGCCGTCGGTGATCGCGGGCGCCGTGCCACTGTCGACCTGCCGCTGGCGTGCCAGGGCGGCGAGCCCGCGGTAGACCTCCGACAGCGCGCCGCGCTCCGGTCCGTAGCGTTGCAGCGGCCAGGCCGCGATCGAGAACAGCGTGAGCAGCAGGCCGCCCGCGGCGACCGCCACCGTCACCTGCAGAGCGGCCGAGAGGCTGGGCGCCGGCAGGTCGGTGGCGACGACCAGCAGGATCATGGCCGCCATGCCGACGCGGGCGATGGCATCGCCGAAGGCCACGAGCAGTGCTCCGGCGAAACCGACGCCGAGGCTGGCGATCAGCAGCGCCGCGAGGTGGTGGTTCAGGGTCAGGCCGAGGAAGGTCGCGACCGCACCCGCCGCCGAAACCGTGAGCAGGCGGGCGAGGCGCTGCCGGTAAGGGCCCGGCTCGTCGGAGAACATGGTAATGACGGCGCCGAGGGCGACGGCGATTCCCGCGAGGAGCCGGCCGCTCGCGATACCGATACCGAGCGGCACGACCACGGCAGCGGTGTTGCGTAGCAACACCCGTCCGGGGACTTGGGCAGGCTTGTGCTGCAGCAGGGTCGCGAGGCTGGCTCGCAGGAAATCGCGACTGCTCACCGCCACCGCTCCCCGAGGTTGATCCGAGTGTGAAGTCGTTCCGGGCGGAATGGGTCCGTGGGTGACTTTACCTCACTGAATCGATCTTGGTGGTTTTGCGACCGTTCGACCGGTTCAGCCGGATTTGTGGCAGAGGGATCGGGCGGTCCGCGGACGCTGTGGTCAGGGCCGGGGCGCGCCGGCGTGGGCAGGAGACGGCCTGCCGGTATGTGTCGGACGCGGGCGACAGCCGCGGACGGCGCGGCGGGTCCGCGGTAGTCGCGCGCTGGACCGAATGGGCTTATGCTGCCAGTGCTCTAAAGGGGGGGCTGAGGCGGCCCGCGGACGATGGATGCCGGATGCCGCCGTTTGTCTTTCGAGCCACACCGAGGAGTCACCATGGCCAGTCGTCGTTCCGACCCTAACCGCACCATTCGCCCCTCTACCCGGATGCCCGCTGCGCCAACGGGTCGCGCGTCCGTTCCGACGAGCGCTCAGGCGGACAGCACTGATCCGGCGGCCGCTCATGCGGCCAGTCCTGCTGCGGCGCAAGCGCCCTCGAAGC
>JAKAFQ010000087.1 GCA_021817875.1 Pseudomonadota bacterium | reverse complement strand
AGCTCGGCAAGAAGCTCTGCGAGCAGCTCGCACCCTCGGTGCGCGACCCGGACGGCGCGCCGGCGGCTTCCCCGGGCGTCGCGCAGGTGATTGCGCGGCTCGCCGGCTGGCGCGCCCAGCCGTAGCGCGGTTCGAATCCCGTGAGTGAGCCGGTGAGCGGACTGTTCAAAGCCAACCTGCGGGAGCATCTCGCCCTGTTCGAGAGCGTCGCCTCGCTCGAGGCGCCGGTCGAGCGGGCCGCGACGCTCATCGCCGCGACGCTCGGCAACGGGGGCAAGCTGATGCTGTGCGGCAACGGCGGCTCGGCGGCCGACTGCCAGCACATCGCGGCGGAGCTGACCGGCCGCTTCATGAAGGACCGCCGGCCGCTCGCGGCGCTGGCGTTGACGACCGACACTTCGGCGCTGACCTGCATCGCCAATGACTACTGTTACGAGGATGTGTTTGCCCGGCAGGTCACCGCGCTCGGGGCGAGGGGCGACTGCCTGATCGGCATATCGACCTCGGGTCACTCGAAGAACGTCATCCGGGCCGTGGAAGCGGCCCGCGCCATCGGCATGCGCGTCATCGGTCTGCTCGGCCGCGATGGCGGTGCGCTCTCGGGGCAGTGCGAGGTGCCCATCATCGTGCCGAGCGCCGTCACGGCGCGCATCCAGGAAGCGCATATTTTCATCGGTCACACGCTGTGCGGCCTGGTGGAAACGGCGTTGGGTCTGGCGTGATGCGGCCGCCCGTGATCGACCTGAAAGCCCGGCTTCAGGCCGCCCGTGTGCTGGTCGTGGGCGATGCGATGCTCGACCGGTACCTCTTCGGTGACGTGGAGCGCATCTCGCCGGAGGCGCCTGTGCCGGTGGTGCGCGTGCGGCGCGAGGAGGAGCGCCTGGGCGGGGCGGCCAATGTCGCACTCAACGTCAAGGCCCTGGGTCCTGCGGTGACGCTGGTCACCGTAGTGGGAGAGGATGAGCCGGCGCGCAAGCTCGAATCCCTGCTGAGGGCGCGCGCCGTGGACAGTCTCCTCGGCCGCGATCCGAAGCTCTACACCAGCGTGAAGCTGCGCGTCATCGGCCGGTCACAGCAGCTGGTGCGCGTCGATTTCGAGAACCAGCCCGACCACGAGGTGCTCTCGGCCATGCTCTCGGACTTCTCGCGCATCGTGCCGCGGTACGACGCGGTATTGTTCTCCGATTACGGCAAAGGGGGGCTCACCCACATCCCGCGCATGATCGAACTGGCCCGCGCCGCGGGCAAACCCGTGCTGGTCGATCCCAAGGGGGGCGATTACCAGCGCTACGCCGGCGCCACCGTGATCACGCCGAACCGCTCGGAGCTCGCGCAGGTGATCGGCGCATGGCAGTCCGAGGAGCAGCTGCATGAGCGCGCCCAGCAGCTGCGCCAGGAGCGGCGCCTCGCGGCGCTGCTGCTGACGCGCAGCGAGGAGGGCATGTCGCTGTTCGATGAGGCCGGACACGTGAGCGTCGGCGCGCAGGCGCGCGAGGTGTTCGACGTGACCGGCGCGGGCGATACCGTCATCGCCGCTCTGGCGGCCATGATCGCCGCGGGCGTGAGTGTCCGCGAGGCGATGCCCATCGCCAACCGCGCCGGCGGCATCGTGGTCGGCAAGTTCGGCACCGCCACGGTGAGCTACGAGGAGCTGTTCGGAGAGAATGCATGAAGGTGGTGGTGACCGGCGCGGCGGGCATGGTGGGCGGCAACCTGGTGCACGGGCTCAATGCCGTCGGCATCGAGGACATCATCGCCGTCGATGATCTGACCGAGGGGATGAAGTACCGCAACCTCCTCGGGGCGAGGATCAGCGATTATTTCGATCGCGGCGAGTTCTACCAGCGTTTCGAGCGTGGGCAGTTCGGGCGCGTGGCTGCGGTGTTTCACCAGGGCGCCTGCTCCGACACCATGGAGCACGACGGCCGCTACATGCTGGAGAACAACTATCGCTGCTCCAGGCGGCTGCTCGATGCGTGCCAGGGCCAGGGCACGCGCCTGATCTATGCCTCCTCGGCCGCGACCTATGGCGACAGCGCCGTGTTCCGCGAGTCCCCGGAGTGCGAGCGGCCGCTGAACGTCTACGGATACTCGAAACTGCTGTTCGACAACATCGTGCGCCGCATGCTGCCGACGGCCAGACACCAGGTGGCGGGTTTCCGCTATTTCAACGTCTACGGACCGCGGGAGCAGCACAAGGGCCGGATGGCCTCGGTGGCCTTCCATCACTTCGGGCAGCTCCGCCAGGACGGCCGGGTGCGGCTGTTCGGCGAGTACGGCGGCTACGCAGCCGGTGAGCAGACCCGGGACTTCGTGTCCGTGGACGACGTGGTGGCGGTGAACCTGTGGTTCCTGCGTCATCCCGGGCGCAGCGGCATCTTCAACGTGGGGACGGGCCGCTCGCAGTCCTTCAACGACGTGGCGCAGGCGACGATCAATGCCACCCGGGCGCTGCGCGGCGAGCCGCCGCTGTCGCTGGCGCAGCAGGTCGCCCAGGGCCTGATCGAGTACGTGCCGTTTCCCGAGGCGCTGATCGGCAAGTACCAGTGCCACACGCAGGCCGACCTGACGCGCCTGCGCGAGGCCGGGTGTGATCTGTCGTTCGTGGACGTCGCCACCGGCGTGCAGCGCTACGCGCAGTGGCTGGCGGAACACGCAGGCTGAGGCGGGACCGATGGCCGATCTGCCCCTGTCGCTCAGCCGAAAGATCGTCGCGGCCGCCGAGATCTCCGGCTACGACTGGCCGCGGCCTCTCGTGTTCACCAACGGGGTGTTCGATGTGCTGCACCGCGGTCACGTGCAGTACCTCGCGGCCGCGCGTGTCATGGGGGAGGCGCTGCTGGTCGCTGTCAACGGCGACGCCTCCGCAAAGAGGCTGGGCAAGGGAGCCGATCGGCCGCTCAACGGCGAGCTCGATCGGCTGGTCGTGCTGGCGGCGCTCGAGAGCGTGTCCTTCGTGACGCTGTTCCTGGAAGACACCCCGTGCGAGCTGCTCGCGCGCTGTCGGCCCGATATCTATGTGAAGGGCGGCGACTACGAGGTGGAGCGGCTGGAGGAAGCCCGCCTGATGCGCTCCTGGGGCGGCCGCTCGCTCGCCATCCCCTTTGTCGAGGGCTACTCCACCACGGCGCTGGTGCGGCGCATCCGCGGCCGATGAGCCGGCCGGCGGTCTTCATCGATCGCGACGGCGTGCTCAACGAGGAGCGCGCCTTCGTGTACCGGCCTGAGGACTTCGTGTTCATTCCGGGGGCGCTCGAGGCGCTGCGGCTGTTGCAGGCGGCCGGGTATCTGCTGGTGGTGGTCACCAACCAGTCGGGGATCGCCCGCGGCCTGTACACGGAAGCCGACTATCTCGCCCTGAGCGCGCACCTGCGCCGGAGCCTGCAGGCGAGCGGCATCCATCTCGATGCCATCGAACACTGTCCGCATCTGCCCGATGCGCCCGTGCCCGGCTACCGACTCGACTGCGATTGCCGCAAGCCCAGGCCCGGGATGCTGCTGCGGGCCATCCGGACCCTGGACATCGATCCGCAGACCTCCTTCCTGGTCGGTGACCGGCTGTCGGACGTCGAGGCGGGCCGCGCAGCCGGGCTCGCCCGCTGTTTCCTGGTGCGCAGCGGCTATGAGCTGTCGCGGGAAGCGATCGGGGCGGCCGATGCGGTCTATGGCGATCTGCTCGCCTGTGCGCGCGACGCGCTGAAATAGTCGGGGCGGCGGAGCCCCTGCGGGCCCGGCGGATTGCGGTGACGGCGCCGCCCGGCCTACAGAGTGCCCGACAAGCGTTCGCTGTTGGCGTACGGCCTGAGCGCGCGGCACTGGCGGTAGCGTCTGCGCGAGGTGCTGAAGGAATTGCCGCATGGCTGGACTGCCCGTCAGGGGCGGCGCATCGAGACGGCGGACCGGTGCCTGCCGGCACGTCCGGTGATCGCGAGCCAACGGGGCTCATCGAGCGTAAGATGTTTCGCCCTTTTGGCGCCTCCTGATGCGATGTCCGAGAGTCTCGATCTTTACGTCAACGCCCGCCGTCACTTCGCGGTGCAGCGGGTCGAACGTGACGACGCCGCGGCACTGCGGCCCGCAGCCGTTTCCCGGATCGAGCGCGCATTCGCCGACGGGCAGGGCGCGGGGCTGGTGCACCTGGCGAGCACCGAGCTCACCACCGCTCTGCCGCCGGGCCTGAGGTTTGCCCGGGATTTCGCGCAGCGCTATCTGACGCGCCTGTGTCATCTCGGCGATGCGCTGCCGGCGTCCCCGGGCGTGCTGATCGAGCTGCCCGCCGCTGAAGAGCTGGAGGCGTTGACGCTCGCCGCCCCGCCCCTCAAGGGGCTGGAGTACCTCGATGCGGCCATGCTGAGCATGGCGTGGCGGGACATCGAGGACTGGCTGCGCGGGCAGGCCGGCGCGGCCGGACAGAGCCTGCGCACCTATCTGCACGCGCGCAGTCCGCTGTGGCGTCTGGTCGGCCGGGTGACCTTTCACCTCGCCGAGAACCCGCGCGACGAGGCGCTGCCGTTCGCGTTCCTCGTGACCTACGCCGGCAGTGTGTCCGAGCGCGGCGCGGCGCGGCATCTGCCGCTCGGGCGGGCTCTGCAGGACTACGCCGGGACGGCCCATCGCAGGCGCCTGGCGAGCCTGCTGAGGCCGATCCGCGAGGCGTCCGAACGCCTGCCCTGGGTGCGGGAGTTGGTCGAGAGCGGGGATATCTATCATCCGCTCGCCTGGAACGCCGCGGAAGCGCACCGGCTGTTGCGGGACATCCCGACCCTGGAGGCCTGCGGGCTGGTGGTGCGGATCCCGGACTGGTGGAAGGCGGGTCGGGCGGCCCGACCCCAGGTGAGCATCCGCGTCGGGGGCGAGGCCCCGGTCTCGTTCGGCGCCGAGGCCTTGCTCGATTTTTCAGTGGAGATGACCTGGGAGGGGCAACGCCTGACGGAGGCGGAGCAGCGGGAACTGCTCGCCAGTACTTCGGGGTTGGTGCGCTTGCGGGGCCAGTGGGTCGAGGTGGACGGCGAGAAGCTCGCCGCGGCGCTCGAGCATTGGACACGGGTCGAGCGGCAGGTGCGCTCCGGCGGCCTGTCGTTCCACGAGGGCATGCGGCTGCTCGCGGGCGTCCCCACCGGACAGGTGACCTCCGAGGTGTCAGAGCCCCTGCGGTCTTGGTACGGGTTGGAGCCGGGTGGCTGGCTGCGGCAGTTGCTCGCGCGGCTGCGCAATCCGCAGGCGGAGCATGCCCTGTCCCGGGCCGGGCTGAAAGCCACCCTGAGGCCCTATCAGGTGACCGGCGCGAAGTGGCTGGCGCTGCTCACCGGTCTCGGCCTCGGCGCCTGCCTGGCCGACGACATGGGCCTGGGCAAGACGCTGCAGGTGATCGCGCTGCTGGTGCACCTGCGGGCCGAGGCGTCCCGCGGCCGTCCCGGGCCGGGCGAGCCTGCGCCCCCGAGCCTGGTGGTCGCGCCGGCCTCGCTGATCGCCAACTGGAAAAGCGAGATCGAACGGTTCGCGCCCGGACTGAAGGTCTTCGTGGCGCATCCGTCCGAGAGCGACATCGATCTGAACTCGGCGGATGCGCTGGCCGGAGCGTTGAACGGCATCGATGTCGTGCTCAGCACCTACGGAGTGCTCACCCGCTCCGAGGCGTTGCGCGGCAGGCGCTGGAGACTCGCGGTGCTCGATGAGGCGCAGGCGATCAAGAATCCCGCCGCGCAGCAGACGCGGGCCGTCAAGCAGCTCCAGGCCTCCGGCCGGGTCGCCCTCAGCGGCACGCCCATCGAGAACCGCCTCACCGACCTGTGGTCACTGTTCGATTTCCTCAATCCGGGCCTGCTCGGGGCCGCGCGCGCCTTCGCCGAGGCCGCCCAGCGCATGGCGAAAGACACCGGGACGTCCTATGCGCCGCTGCGCCGCCTGGTGCAGCCTTACATCCTCAGGCGCCTGAAGACCGACAAGCACGTCATCGCGGACCTGCCGGAAAAGACCGAGGTTCGCGCCTTCTGCGGCCTGACGCGCGAGCAGGCGGCGCTGTACGGGAAATGTGTCACGGAGCTGGCGCGCACGCTCGAGGGCACCGAGGGCATCCAGCGCAGAGGCGCCGTCCTGGCGCACCTGATGCAGCTGAAGCAGATCTGTAATCATCCGGACCAGTGGGCCGGGCAGGGCGGCTACGAGCCGGCCCGCAGCGGCAAGTTCGAGCGCCTGGCGACGCTGTGCGAAGAGCTCGCGCAGCGCCAGGAGCGCGTGCTCGTGTTCACCCAGTTCCGGGAGATGACCGAGCCGCTCTCGCGCCATCTGGCCGAGGTCTTCGGCCGACCCGGCCTGGTGTTGCACGGCGGAACCGCCGTCTCCAGACGCCAGGGGCTCGTGGATCGCTTCCAGCGCGAGGACGGCCCGCCGTTCTTCGTCCTCTCGCTGAAGGCCGGCGGCACAGGCCTCAATCTGACCGCGGCCTCGCAGGTGATTCACTTCGATCGCTGGTGGAATCCGGCGGTCGAGAACCAGGCCACCGATCGGGTGTTTCGCATCGGGCAGACACACAACGTGCTGGTACACAAGTTCGTCTGCCGCGGCACCGTCGAGGAGAAGATCGACGCACTCATCGAGGCGAAGACCGGTCTCGCCCGGGAACTGCTCGGGGAGGGCGGTGAGCAGCTGCTCACCGAGATGAGCGACGAGGAGCTGCTGGCCACCGTGGCGCTCGACATCCACAAGGCGTGCGACGCATGAGGAGACTGCCCGAGGCCGCTCGTGCGCCGGGTATCGGCGATGGTCCGTGCGCGCGTCGCGAACGAGGATCGGACAGCGCGGCTCTGCGACGGAGCCCCCGTCCCGACGCGTCACGGCGGGGTCTCATCCCGTGAACGGGTGGCGCTACGCGCGCAAGCCGAGCGTGTCGGAACAGCGCGCACGCGCCCTGCGCGAGCAGCGGCAACTCGAACGCACGATGGCCGAAGACGGCCGCAGGCCTGCCCCGGTCGTGATCGAGGGGCGCCTCATCGCGCGCAGCTTCTGGGGCAAGGCCTGGTGCCAGAATCTCGAGTCCTACCGCGATTACGCCTACCGTCTGCCCCGCGGACGCAGCTATGTCCGACATGGCGCGGTGCTCGACCTCGTGATCGGCGCGGGAAGCATTCAGGCGCAGGTCAGTGGCTCGGGTCCCCGGCCGTATGAGGTCGGGGTCCGCATCGAACCGCTCTCGGCGGCCCACTGGGGCCGGATCCAGGCCCAGTGCGCGGGCGAGATCGGCTCGCTGATCGAGCTGCTCGAGGGGCGGCTGTCCGATCGGGTGATGGGCATCGTCGCCGATCGGACTCAGGGTCTGTTTCCGCGGCCCGATGAAATCCAGATGCACTGCACCTGTCCGGACCAGGCCACGCTGTGCAAGCACGTCGCGGCGGCGCTCTACGGCGTGGGGGCGCGGTTGGACGCGCAGCCGGAGCTGCTGTTCGCCCTGCGTCAGGTCGATCACCTCGAGCTGATGGCGCAGGCGAGCGTTGCGCAGCCGCCGCGCGCCACGCGCCGCCGCACGATCGCCGAGGAGGACCTCGCCCGCGTGTTCGGTATCGAGCTGGCGCACTCCGCGCCCGGGAAACCGGCGCGCAGGAAGCGGTCCGCGGGGGAATCGGCCGCGCGCGCTCCCTCGCAACCGGCGCGCGAGGTCGGGCGCGCTGCCGGCAGACGCGTGGCCGGCAAGGCGCGCCGCACCAAGTCTGCGCCCCGGGCCTGAGGCGGCGCAGCCGCCTCGATGCGCGCCCTGCTGGGCTTCACCGCTCACGCCGGTGGCAGGCGCCGCCGGGGGAACGGCCAGGGCGGCCACCAGCGCAATCCCGCGACATCGAGCAGCCATTCTCCCGTCAGCGGCTGCCCGGGGCCGGACGCACCGGCCGGCGGCTGGGCGTAGAGGGCCTCGCGCGCCGGCCAGTAATGCGCGGCCGTCCAGGTCCATGCGCCATGGCGCCGGTAGACCCGGCGCAGCGCGCGGGCCGTGGTCCGGTCGGGCGGCACGATGCGGCGCTCGCTCCAGCGCAGCCCGCCGCTCAGCCGCGCAAGCGGCCAGCTGCGGCTGCCGACGTAGTTGGAGAACCAGAGCGTGAAGCCCAGCTCGGCCTGCAGAGCCGCCACCGCCCGGTACACCTGGATGTGCTCGGTGTGACCGTATTCGCCCCAGGGGTTGTGGGTGTACACCGCGCGGCACCCCGCAAGCGCGCTGCGCAGGCGTTCGAGGATCGCGGCGTAATTCGACTCGTAGCGGGTGCGCTCGGCAGGCTGAGTGATCTGGATGCCGCAGGGTGTGGGCTGGGGCCGCGCCCAGTCGGCGCAGACGCCGGCGCCACTTTCGGGCACGGCCAGATCGATGATCCGGCTCAACGGCAACACGGCGAGCGCCTGGCGGCGCGCCTCGGAGTCCCGGGGCCGGTTGAACAGCTCGCCGAAACAGTACACGACGCGCTCGGCCGAGGCGAGCGCCGAACTCAGCCAGAGCGCTTCGTCGTCCGGATGCGCCACGACCACCGCCGCGGGGGCTCGCTCCACCGGTCCGGTCCCCGTGGCCTCAGAGGAGGCTGTCATAGAGCGTCTCGAGTGCGGCGGTCTGCCGGTGCAGGTCGAAGCATCGTTCCGCCAGCGCCCGGCCCTGGGCGCCCATGGCCCGTCTCAAGGCGGCATCATCGAGCAACTCACCGAGACGTGCGCCGAGGGCTTGCGCATCCTTTTCCGCGACCAGAAACCCGCTGAGCCCGAACCGCACGACTTCCGGTATGCCACCCACCCGAGAGCCGACCACCGGCACGCCGGTCGCGGCCGCTTCGAGCAGCACCAGGCCCAGTCCTTCCTCCCTCCCGGTCGCCGTGCGCACCCCGGGCAACACCAGCATCGCGGCCTTGCGCATCCAGGCCAGCACCTGCGCATGGGGCAGGGCGCCGAGAAACCGCACGCGATCCTGCACCCCGAGCCGCGTGGCCAGCAGCCGCAGCGGGCGGCGCAACGGACCCTCGCCGATGATGACGAGTTGGATGTCGCGGTGTCGCCGCGCCACGGAGGCGAACGCGCGCAGCAGGTACCGGGTGCCCTTGACCTCCACCAGGCGCGCGACGTGCAGGATCAGCGGCGCTTCCTCGGAGGGATCGCGTGGCCGGATGGCGTGACAGTCCACGCCGATATAGTGCGTGCGCGTGCGCGCCTCCGGGAAGCCCATGGCGAGCAGCCGATCACGGATGAATGAGGAGGCACAGAGGAACAGCTCCCCCTCGCGCGCGAGTGTGCGCCGTCCCAACGGGTAATGCGCCCACGCCGGCGAGCACAGCAGCGCGTAGCGGGCCAGGGTGGCGTCGAAGCCGTGAAAGGTGGTGACCAGCGGGATGTCGAGCCGCCGCGCCAGAGGTAGCGCGTAGACGCCCTCGATGCCGAAATGCGCGTGGATCAACGACGGATGATGCGCTTTCAGCAGACGCTGGTACGGCCGCGGGTCGCGGCTGAGCATCTGCCACCCGACGCGCGCCAGCGTCCACCGCGGGGCGAGATCTTGCAGCGCAAGGGAGCACGCATCCTGTGGCGGTGGCCCGAAACGCAGTCTACCGAGGTAAACCGGCCGGTATCGCCGCAGGTGTTGCGCCTGCTGGACGATGAATGGCTCGGAGGTCTTGAACAGATTGTGGCGGAAGATCGCGACTTCGCGCACGGGTCTCTTCGCTCCGGTGCCCGCCCGGGGCCGGGCGGCATGCGGGGAAGATCCGCCCCCACGCAGGCCCGCACCGCCGGGATCTTACCACGCGCCACGCGTCATGCCCGCGTACCGGGGCCTCATCCCGCCCTGAGGACGCGCCGCCGGCTGCGGTGCGCTCAAGCCTCGAGCCGTGGGTGGGGCCTGCAGCCCGATTGCGGCGGCTCACGCGGCCCTTGCGAAGCCGTGGCGTGCGTGGAGGAAAAGACCGCCGTAGGTCAGTGCCGTGGCGGTGAGCACCAGCGCGAGCTGCAGTCCGGGTCCGGCGCCGCCGATCAGCACGCGGGCGATCTGCACCGTCGAGACGAGCAGGCCGGTGGCCACGAGCGGCGCGCGCAGGGCCCGGGCGAGGCGGGCGGCCCGGATGCCCCACCGTCTGCGCAGATAGCGCACCTCCCACAGGAGCAACAGCGGATAGACGGTCAGCCACACCGTGGCCATGCCGACGATGCCGGCCGCGGCGGGCACGCTGTGCCCGACCAGAACGAAACCGGCGCTCAACAGCAGCAGGGTCACCGCCGCGAGGCGCGCGGCCGCCCTCGGCCGGCCTGCGGCGAGCGCCAGCGGGTACAGCAGTTGCGACACGACACGGAACAGCCCCGCCGCCGCGAGCAGCATCAACGGCAGGGCAGCGGCCGCATAACTTCGTCCGTGGCGATCGTGGAGCAGGGTGGCGATGGGCGCGGCGGCAAGGGCCGTGGCGGCCGCCAGCGGCGCGACCAGGGTCACGAGCCTGCGCAGTGACCACGTCAGGGACTGCGCCAGGGCCTCCGGGGCGCCCGAGACCCGGGCGAAGACCGGCAGCGCGGTACGGTTGATCAGCGTGCCCACCGCGCTCGCCGGCTGCATCGCGACGTCGAAGGCCACACGGTACACCGCGAGCGGCGCGACGCCGTAAAACCATCCGACCAGCAGGTAATCGACGTTGTTCAGCATCTGCTCGAACAGGTTCGAGGTTGCCGCACGCAGACCAAAACGCAGCAGCGGCGAGATCGCCGACAGCCGCAGCCGGATCCGCGGCCGGTACGGCCTGGCGAGCAGTGCGCCGATCAGCGTATACAGGCCGCTTGCGGCGTAGGCGGCCACGATCGCCCAGGCCCCCGCGCCGCACAGGGCGAGGCCGACGCGCGTGAGCGCCGTGGCGAACGTGGAGCCGACATTGACCAGGGCGATGCGCTCGTACTGCAGCTCCCGGTTCATCATCGCCAACGGGATCACCGCCGCGGCGACCAGCGGCTGCTTGATCGCGATGGCGAGGAAGTAGCCCGCCAGCGTGGGGCCACCGTACAGCGCCGCCAGCCCGGGGGCGGCCGCCAGCGTCAGTCCCGCCACCAGCAGTGCCGCGGCACCGATGCACCAGAACAGCGAGTCGAGCTGCAGCCGGGACAGCGACCGCGCCTGCACCAATGCGACGCTGGTCCCCAGCCCGTCGAGCGACTCGATCACCGCGCCGATCGCCACGACCAGGGAGGCGACGCCGAGCTGCTGCCTGGAGAGAAACAGCAGCACCAGCAGAATCGTGCCGAAGTCGGTGGCCTTGGCGATGATCGTCGCGCCGCCGAGCCAGTTGAAACCGCGGCGCAGGTGCTGGTGATGAGTATCCATGCGGGATTCTGTTCGCATCGGCCGCCGCGCCAGCGAGACCCGATCGGGGCGTCGCGGCGGCTGGCGTGAGGCCCGGGCCTCAGCCCACCGGCCGCACGCTCCGCGCCGGTGCGCGCAGTGGCGGCCGGCTCG
>JAKAFQ010000086.1 GCA_021817875.1 Pseudomonadota bacterium | reverse complement strand
TTTCTCCTTCATCTCGCGCGAGTGGCGCGGCTCGGCCCAGGCGTCCTTGTCCTCGGGGATGGCGTCACCGACGCGCTTGCCCTCCGGCGTCTGAAGATACTCATACACCGCGGCCAGTGTCTTCTCGCCATACTTGCTTTCCAGTATGTGCCAGATGAGGCTCTGCTTATCGACATCCTTGAAGCCGCGGTAGTCCAGGCGCGACACCGCCTGCGCTCTTTGACGCAGATCCGGCGTCGACATACCACGCAACCGATCGCGCTCGCGCTTCACCTCGGCGGCGTAGCGCGCCGGGTCGATGGCGTCGTCGATCGGCCCTTCCGTCTGGTAGAACGGCAGCGTGCCGTTGGGCGAGAGCGGAATGGGGTCCACCATGGTGGAGAGGTCATCCTTGGCGCCCTTCTTCGGCACCCCGGCGGTGCGGAGCGCGATGGCCACGGCCTGGTCGCGCGGCTTGCCGTGCGCCTCCTCGACCTCGATATTGTGGCCGATGTTCTTCTTCCCCTTCAGCAGTGGCATCGCGCTCTACGCTCCTTTGTACGATCAGTTTCCGGTGGTAAGGTTCACCGTGCTCGACGTTCCGAGCGTTCCGGTGGTGATGGCAATCCAGGTGTTGGCGCCGATGCCGAGGAACTCGGTTCGGCCCGGCATGACGCAGAGCCCGGTCGAGTTGGTGACCGTCACGGCATTCGACGTGCCCAGTTTGCAGTACACCGGCATGGAGCCGACGTTGGCGACTCGGACGGTGGTGTCCGAGGCGGGCGTGCCCGGCAGGGCGAAGGCCGCCGAGGCGGGCCCGGCGCTAACGCCGGCCGAGGTGTCTGGTGTGAAAACGGGTTGCGGTGTGGCAGCCATCAGTTGGCCTCCTCACACGGCGTGAAGTCCAGGTAGACGTACTTGCCGGCCAGCGACGCAAAGAACTCAATAGCCGCCGGGTTGGTCACGTACAAGTCGCAGTTGCCGGACGGCGTCGAGTTCGAGAAGCTCTCGTTCTCCGGGCTGGACTCGTCGCCCTTGTAGACGGCCCATAGCCGGATGAAGGCATTGCCGCCGCTGTCCTTCATGATCTGCGAGACGTTGAACTTCGCTCTTACACGTTGCATGGTATCAGATCCTCTCCTTGTTGTCTTGTTTGACGACGACGGCGTCGCCGGTGTCCGTGAGGACGTGCCACTCCGGCTCGCCGAACAGGTTCCTTGCCGGCGTCACCTTGACCACGGTGGCACGTTTGCCGTTGTTGAGCGTGATGCGGTCGCCTACCTTACAAGGTTGCTTCGCAGAAGCGGCGTCCCTCGCCACAGTCCTCCGCGCCAGCCCGCGCAGTGCGTCTAGCACGTGGTGCGCCACGGTGAGGGCGTACTCCTGCTGGCCCAGCGCGCGGGGCCACTCGCGGGCCGCCGCCGACCGGCGGGCGTACTCCAGAGCGACCTTGGCACGGGCGAGACGCTCACGCCACGCCGGCTTGTCCGGCAGCCTTGATTGCGTGAGCAGTGCCTCTGCGTCTCTAATGAGCGAGGCCACGTCGCGCTCGGCCGATCGGTACGCGGTCTCGGCACGGTCGCGCTCGGCGCGGCGGCTGTCGTACTTGACGTCGTCGTGCTTCGCGTAGACGGGCTCCACGGCCTTGAGCAGCTCCTTGCCGCGGAGGGCGTCTTTCGCTCTCTGCGTCTTCGACAAAGGAAGAAGCAACCCCCACGCGCTCGGCCTAACCAGACCGCGCCGCGGGTCATCCCAGCTGGGGTGCGGGTCGTGGACGAATTGTCCGTTGTAGCCGACCACGGCGTGGTTGCCGCCGCGCGGCGACAGGCCCTCGATGGTGTGCCAGCCCAGAGGCGGCGCGGCGCCCTTGATGATGGGCACCTGCTTGTACCGCAGGCCGCGCCCGGCCAGCCAACTGTCGACGCGTCCCCAGTACACCGCCTCGTCCGGATCGTCGCCGCCGAAGTCTGGCACGTCTTGTTCGCCCAGCTCCAGGATACTGGCCAGCGCCGCGCGGAAGCACGTGCCGTTGCGCTTTCCCATTCTACTCTGCACTACGGGTATCATCGCGCGCCCTCCGTCAACCAGCGCACCAGATGAGCTAGATACGTGATCCAGGACAGCATGATCAGCACGGCCAACGCGGTCAGCGCGACGCACAGCATCGATAGGTACCTACGCATGACGCACCTTCACAGCGGCGCTGCACGGGTGCCGCGGGTCGCGGTCCTTGAGCCACGCTTTGAAATCCTCGATGCGCATGGGCGTCCAATCGAGCAGAATATCCTTGGCTCGGTGATGGCCACGATCATAAGTACGCAGCGCGTCGTCCTGCGACGCGAAGCCCAACATGCACTTCGACTCGTCGAATTTCTTTCGATTCCCGACCACGGACTGGTCGATGACGTAGATCCACCTAGACGACGGGTCAGGCCCGAGGTACGCGTCCAGTGAATCACCGTCCGCACCCGCGTGGCCGCGCAGGTAGCCGTAGTCGGCCGGCATCGTGGTCTCCCACGCTTTGCCGGTCGTCGCGTCCACGCCGTGCCGGGCGTACCCCTTGGGCGTCTCGACGACGATGTGCAGGCCGTGAATGATACGCTCAGGACCGACGCCGTCGGCGTCCGCCGCCAGCTGCCGCACGTCGTGCCGCGTACGCTCGATCTGCGAACTGAGTACGGCGTCACGCTGTTGGGCGCCAGCGGCCTGCTCTTTCTCCTTGTTTTCGCGCGACGTCTCGCGCAGTACATTCTGCGCGCTGGATGCCGGCGACAGGCTGGGCGCGCCGCCCTCCTCCTCGCCGAACAGGCCCTCGCCCATCTCGGATTCGTCCTGGACGGCGTCCGGCAGGGAGGCGATGAACTCGTCAGTGATGTTGCTGAAGATGCCGGTGACGTCACTGCTCTGCTTGAGCTCCTGCGCCGCGGTACGCTTGGAGATGACGCCGGCGTTCATCGCCACCGTCACCGTGTTCGCCACCGTCGTCGCCAGATCGCCCTTGTCCTTGTCGTCCATCACCCGGATGGACGGGAACACGAGGTCGAGGTCGTCCGGCACCTCGCCGAGCTCGCTCATGCAGATGACCGGGTAGAGCTGCTCCAGCTGCGGCAGCATGCCGTTGTGCTGGTCCGCGGCGATCTTCTCCTCGTACAACTTCTCGTCAGCGTCCTCCGGCGCGCCCAGCCCGGAGTACGTCCGGCCCCACAGCCTGGAGACCGGGATCTGCGAACCGCCGCTGATCGCGAGCTGGAACAGCTGGTAGATGGTGTCCAGCCCGGAGAACGAGTACTGCGTCGACTCGATGCCGCCGTCTTTCGGCAGCGGTACGAGCGACTGATTGCTCATAAGGTGGTTGATAGAGGACATGCGCTTTTCGAAGTTGGCCGACGCCTTCTGGCTCGAGCCCACGCCGGAGAGCAACTGCGCCAGGTCGTCGAACTTCATCCCAAGGATGTTGGCGCGATACGTCAGCATGAGGATGTTCCAGCTCATGTTGTCGTATTTCTTAATATCCTCGTAGATCGGCTCGAGGACGGAGATGCCCCACCAGGTCTGCGCCTCGCGCTCCGGCGTCGGCACCTCCGGCCCCATGCAGCGTAGCACCCGGCTGCTATGCACCAGGAAGCTGTCGCCGCCGACCGGCGTGACCCGATAGAAGTCAGGCTTGTTGAAGTCGAGCGGGCGCGACGGGTCGGTGCACACCTCGCCCTCGGGCATGATGCCGGCCCAGCGGTCGAATGGACACAGCCCCTTGTAGCCGCCGATCGGGATGGAGTCCAGGTCCAGCGGACGGTCCAACTCCTTCTCCTGCCCGTCGATGACCATCAGCGCGCCGGCGCCGCCGAACAACCGACCCCAGATCATCGCGGTCTGCAGCTGCGATCTAGTACCGGTGCGGCGAACCGCCCGGTCGACGCGTGCGATGTCCTTCGGATCCAGGTCGCTGGTGATGCGCGGCCAGGCGCGGACCATGTCGATGGCCGGCGTGTCGACGATGCGGCGGCTGATCCAGTGGTTGCGGTAGAGGGTGATGAGCTCCCAGTAGTTGTAAGAGAACCGGATGAGCTCGTACTCGCTGCCGCTGAACAGCGACGGCGTGCCAAAGCCCATGCGGGCCGGCGCGTTCGTGAAGTAATCGAGCGCCTCGGCATCCATCGTCCTGGTCGGACGGCTGAGACCTAGTGCGGCCTCCGCGAAGGAAGGCTTGGCCCGGCGCGTGAAGTTCCTCTTTGGCGCCATGCGCCTCCTTCCTAGGTGTCCGTCTCGGTGCGGACCAGGTCCGACTCCTCGAGCCAGATGACGCGGTCCTCTCTATAGGGCACCGGGCGCAGGTCGTCGCCATTCTTGACGAAAGCCCACAGCAGCCGACGGTCGCCGGTGAGCATCTCGCGCAGCACGCACCCATCCACCTTGTAGCCGCCGACGACGAGCACATCGTCGTCGCGAAGAACGATCGTGCGCCTCATGACCGCGCCTCCTACCGCGTGCCTGTTGGTGAAACCCCGCCGGTTGGCGCCGCGACGCACGACGCGCCTAGCCAGTGACCCAGGCCGACCCGGTGCAGAGCACTCCGGCCACCACCGCGCCGCCCGATGTGTAGGCGCCCAGGTAGGTCGGCGTCGTCGCGTCGCTGACCACGGCGCGGGCGCCCTTCAGGGCCGTGCTCGCGGCCGGCAGCGGCGTCCCGGCGGCGCTGTAGATCGTGCCCGGCACCAGCACGGCGGCGTCGGGCTCGCTGAAGCCGCTCTTGCCGATGGCGTTGATGGTGCCGGCGACGCTGGTCAGTTTCAGCATGGTGTTCGGCGCCGTGGAGTTGTCGAAGTTGACGTTGCCCATGTTGATCATGTGTTCTCTCTCCTATTACGCGGCGGCGCGGTGCTCGACACCGCCGCCGGCGATCTTCTTGAAGTCGACCAAGGTCATGGAACGTATCTTTCCGCTCCAGTAAACTGGGTGCGGCCACGCGACATCCTCGAAGGCGAGGAGCGGCGCCTGCCCGCAACGACAGTTGAATGTCTGCCCGGCGTGGTAGTGCCCGTACGATTTCTCGCCGACGAGCGCCTCCGGGTCGGGCGCGTGGTCCCAAGGGACCAACACACCATTCATCTTGCGGTGGCTGTCGCGGACGCGGGCGTCGTCGCTGGTCAACCACTCGTACCAGCGCAGGTCCAGTTCCTCGCAGCGCGCCTGCGTCAAGGCCGTGCTGGCCTTCGCGGTCTCGGTCCGGGCGATGAGGTGCACTCGGCTGCGGAGCAGCTGCGGGAACCTGGCCCGCAGCATCTTCGCGGTGGTCGCCGGCCTGGCGCCGGCCTGCTGCGCCTTGGCCACCTCGTCGGTGACCATCGTGGCGGCCCGGACGGGCAGGCTGCTGATCAGGGCCGCGTTCTCCCGCACCAGCCGGGTGAAGGCGGAACCCGTAGCGCCGCGCAGCTCCTCTTGCAGAAGACGGTGGAGCATCTCCGGGCGCTGCGATCGGCGGGCGGCCTCGCGCCAGGTCCGGGCGTTCTTCACCGAGGCCCACTTGTACATCTGCCGGGCCAGGAACTCGCTGGCGGTCTGGATGTCCTGCTCCTGGCTGCGGGCGGCGAGCCGCGCCGTCCACTGTTCTAACGTCTCCTCGGGCGCCTTGGGCGAGAGCACGCGGCCGACGATCCTCCGCACGCCGCGCGCGTACTCGTCCTGCAGGCGGCGCGTGGGGCTGAACTCGGGCGGCTTCTTGGGTGGCTGCTTCACGGTTCGATACCTTGCGCCTTCAACTCACGCTTGAATCCCTCGGCCAGCATTAAAGCCTCATAGTCCTTCAGCTTCTTTGTCCGCGCGATTCTGTCGAACTCGACGTGCGCGGCAGGCCGGCCGCCCTTCTTAAATGCGGCGACAATCGCGTCGACGTCCGGATGCGCGTCCTTCGCCTTCTCCCTCGCACGCCGCTCCACGCACTGCGTTCTACCGCACAACTTTCCGGGTGAGACGGGCATGCCGCAGTACTGACAGGTGGAGGCGTCCTTCGCTATGCGCCGGTCCATCATCCTGTCCAGCGCGCGGTGGGCAGCGGCGCGGTTAATCTTCATACTAGAACCTCTTTCCTTTGCCGCGCAACTCGATTTATTACACCACGGCGCGCGCTGGCGCATCTCTCCGCGTAGGTGCGCGCTTCAACTCCACGCATTATGATGGCATGCTTTTCTGCCGCATTGCGTGTCGCCCACTTTGCTTTGTTACCACGACTTATAGCGGCTTTATGCTCTGGTGACAGTGGCCCACGTTTTACACCGCGATTAGCGCATAACGCCGCGTCCATGCAGGCTTGCGACGGGCGCTTACCTTTATTGCGCGCAGACAGCTTACGACGAGCTGTGTCTGACCATACGACCGGGTTACTGCGAAATCGCTTCTTCTGAGCCTCGGACATGCGTCGCCGAGATTCTTCTGAAAACTCGCGGCCTTTCATCGACAGTGAATGCAGTCGACGTGTACGCGCCGTTACTTTGTATTGTCCGCCGCCAGTCGTTAAGTTGTATCCATTCGGCGCCAACGTTCCAAGCGTGGCGATGTAGTGCTGCTCTGCGGCGTTAAGCAAAGGCTGCGTACAGCGATGAATGATTTCAACGCTAAATTTATCGATGCCGTACTTACGGATGGCTCGATGCAGTGGAAACTGCGCGCCGTATTTCGCCGCGCACTTGTGGCCTTTCCAGCGTGAACCATTCTTGCTCAATGTCTGCCCAACATATCGCTTGCCATTGACACCGTTCGTGATGCAGTAAATAAAACCGATACGAAACGTCTTCATGAAATACCGCTCAACGCATAGTTTACCAAAGATATCGCATAAGTTTCTGGTAGCCACACGTACTTGAACTCCATCTGCGGCGCCTTGGTGTCCGGCTTTACGCGGGCGACGGCGCCGTGGGCGAGCCTCAACCGCAGCGTGCCCTCGACGGGCGCGCCGGCGGCCTTCAACCGCTCGAGCACGAACTGCATGAACACGCGCGGGTCGCAGTCACCGTGCTGCTCGGCGTACAGACGGCCGACCTCCTGGGCGTTGATGGTGACGGCTACGGGTTTGTACGCCGTAGGCTCGATGGGTGCCAGCGGTGTGGTGTCGGGAAGCGATCCCGCCAGACGGTCGCCCCACTTGGACATATCGATCTTGGGCATTGAAGGCATCTGATCAAATCCTGTTTTTGCGCGCAATATAACGCAATTGGTCGGCCCACGTGTTGAACTGCTTGCTGGCGTATGCCGACGCCCGCAGTTTGTCGACGGCCGATTTCGCTGCCCGTAGATCGTCTTCGTAGAAGCGTCGTACACGCGCGTCCCTGGCATTTTCCGCCGCTATGGCCAAAGGAACGAGTAGCTTCTCTTCCCAGTTCCGTGCCGCGTTCTCACTGCCGGCGTCGTCTCTCGCGGCCCCGCGCCGATCGAGCACCCGATCCAGGGCGCGGTGGAGGCGGGCTCGGCGGTCCTTTGCGGTGTTCATTCCTCTTCTCCTCTCGCGCTCATCACGCTCATCTTTCCTGCAACCCGGCGAAATCGCTCCGCCGCCACTCTAATGGCTTCTCCAATCCGCTCGTGTCGACGACGACGTCATCGCGGTCCGTGGCACGGCGAAACTCCGAGTCGTAACGGCGCTGCAACATCGTCGCGCTGCGAAAGACCGGCGACCGGGCCAACTTCTCGCGATCGCAGTAGCAAAGACAGCATCTGACGACGCAGTTGGCGACGAGCTCTGCGAACCTGAAGCCAGGTCGCGAGCACCACCGAACGCGAATCCGCCTGAAGCCGAACGACCGCGTCAACTCGTCCACCGCCGCGTCGTTCCTCAACGCGTCCACCCAGCTGTGCCCATCGGCGACGGCGCGGTACCGATCAAGCCGCGACCACATCGCGATGAACCGCCACCACCGCCGGCCACCGGCCTTGACGTTCGGTACCGCGGCCTCGGTGACGAACTCTGGAAAACCCATGGTCATTCTCCTCGCTTCCGCGGCTTGTACCTGGTGAGGTCGTACCGCGATTCCTTGACGCGCCGGTCGTCGTCCTTGCGCCGCTCCGCTAGGTGCCAGGCGAGCAGCGCGGCCAGGAGCCACGCCCACGTCTTGCGGCGCGGACGCCCGGTCACAGCGGCACCGCCGCGTCGCGCGGCCGGCCGGCCTCATCATTAAGGATGCGGCGGGCCATCGCCTTCGCCATTCCCTGGCTGGGCACGAGCAGGCCGGCCAACACCTGGCGCAGCCGCAGGTCGGTTAGTGTCGCCTGTGGCAACTCGGCTTCGCCCACGCCCGGCACGTTGATTGCGTCGCTCATCCCCCACCCTCCATCGTCACCCGCCACTGCGGGATCTTGCCGTGAACTCCGTAGCGAAGCGCGTCCGCCTCGTCGTCTTCCTTTTTCAACGGCTGCTCGACGCCGCGCTGTGATGCCTTGTCATCCCACGCGTAGGTGGGCAGCTTCTTCGACAACTCAGGGCAGCCGCGCCTCGAGATCCGCAGCTTGCGGCGGCTCAGCAGGGTGGACACCGTGTGGATGCCCTCGCTCACCTCGTTGTCGGCGTCGACGACCCAGAAGCCGCGCAGCAGCAGCTCGGCCCTTAATGACGCGGCCTCCGGCGGCACGCGCACCTCGCAGCCCAGCGCCCCGAACTCCTCGAGGTCGTCGGCGTACTGGCCGTCGGTCTTCTGCCGCCGCTCCACCTTAGAGTCCCACACCTGCTCGCGCGTCACCCACACCACGTCGCCGTCGTCGTAGAACTCGAGGTGCACCTGGCGGTGGTCGACGCCGGCGTCGACGCTGAACCAGTGGTCGACGTGGCCGCCCTCGTTGCGCAGACCTCGCGGCTCTGGCGGCAGTGCCATCACCTTGCCACCCGGCAGGGAGAGCTCACCGTCGAACTGGTTCTCCGTCTCGGACCAGCAGTCGCGGTATATAGATCCTTCGGCAACGACCCAGAGCGCGTCGATGTAGCGGAGCTTGAACACGCCGGACTGCGAGGCTATGATGTCCTGCTTCGACTCCGCGCTGATGTTGGGGTTGTCGTTCAGGTTGTAGGAGATGACCTCGAGCTTGTCGGCCGAGAACTTGTCGATGACCTCGCTCTTCAGATAGCAGTACGGATTGCCGGGGTTGGTCGTGCCGACGAAGCGGGCGCCGTCCGGCGACATTCGCATCCAGACCTGGGCCAGGAACGACTTCGGGAACTCGACCACCTCATCGCCGATGAACAAACCGATCGTGCTGCCGAGGATCTTCTTATACGACGCCTCGTCCTTCGCGCCGACGACGAAGTACTGCTTGTCAAAGAGCCAGAGCTCGCCGGAGGCCATGTTGTAGGAGTAGTTCGACCGGCCGACGACGGAGAAGAGGTCCAGCAGCATGTTGCGGTGCACGCTGTCCTTGGACAGGCCGGCGATGAACCGCTTACCCGGCACCTCGTACTGCGAGTACTGCACGATGGTTTTGGCGTCGACGGTGAAGGTCTTGGAGGAGCGGACGGACCCGACGAGGATCGTGTACTTGCGGTCCTGCGAGGGATGCCGCATGATAAAGGAGTGGGACTTGCGGCCGAAGGGCCTCATCACCTGGCTGGAGGCGACGTCTACCGCGGTGGTCATCCCTTCGTACCAGGCGGGCCAATGACCATATCCGCGTTGAACGACGGCGTGCTGCGCAACGGTGGCGCCGACAAGTGAATGTCGATGATCACGAAGTCGGACACCCGCACATGTCCAAAGAACCTGCACAACACCCATGCCTTGAAACGTCGTAACGTCTTCATTCCGCCGGTCCCTGCATCAGCGCATCGAACAGTGCCTTGAGCTGTTCATTGGGTTTGCCGACCTCTGGATCCGCGTGGCGGCCGTGCTTGCGTGGCTTGAGGTGTGCCAGGGCCCACTTGTGTGTCTCTATAAGGAGAGTACGATGGCCGAGCATGTCTTCCTCGCGGGTCTCGACGATGTCGACGACGGTGCCATCTTTTAAGACGCGCTGACCGCGCACCGTTGTGGTACCGATCATTGGAGTGGCCGCGATCTTTTCGATCAGCTCCTCCTTGCGAGCGACAGCAAGTTCCTTACCGCGTGTATACGCCTGGGAGAGTTTAGAGTGCGTGTCAGCTATACCGCGCCACAGCATGTACTGACTTGGAAAGTCTTCGCGCAGCTGCGGCATGTCATCAACGGGAGTGCCCAGCACCACCTGCTCTTCAAACCACTGCAGCTGCTCGTCGGTCATGTCCTGATAGCGCTTGACCTTTGCGACGGTGACATCAACGGTGGCGTTGTATTCGTCTCGCGCCGCAGATCTGGCAGCGGCCTCTGCTTGCTTGGTCGTCTTAGCGGCCGAATCGTAAGCTGCGTGGTATGCCTCAACCTTTTTCTTTCGTCGGGCCTGACGAGCCAGCTTCCGCTTTTCAGCAGCGGGCAGGTCGCCCTTCGACTGCCTTTTGGCGGTTGCCATCCTCTTCTCCTGTATGACGCGTGTGCGGCTTGCCTCGTCCGCACCTGGTGGCCCGTGGGGATCGCCAGTGGCCAGTCGACGCGCTCTCCACGCATGTGCCGACGGTCTTGCTCGCAGCGTTGCTCGCTCGCCCCACCCTCTATTGCCACTCCCTGAACTTTAGCTGTCGGCTTGCCTCGTCCGACACTGGCGGCCCCTCAGGCTATGCTTCGCGGTACGCTTGAACAGACTTCCACGCGTTGGTCGCCTGAACTCGTCTTCCGCTGCGCAACAGACCGAAGTCATCTGCGCCTACTGAATGCCGCTCCCCGTCCTGAAGCATCGAACAAAAAGAGGGCACCGATCATGAGACGAATCGATGCCCTTGCCAAATTCACTTGGATCTTGCCAGGCCCCACGTGCGCATACCCATAAGACCGGCGGTGGGGACGGGCTGCCAGATCTTGGTTCTCACCACGGTGACCATGCTGACCGAGCCTCTGATCTTCGTGTCCTCGCCACCGAGAAAGCGAAGCACACCAGCCTGGGCGCCCTCGTCCGCCAACCTGCGTGAGATGTGACGATGAGCGGCGCACCTTGGCCACTCGCCCCAGTTCTCTAATCGACCTGCCTCTTCGTCGGAAAGAACGCAAACGCTCAAACCACCACCCCAGGTAACGGAGACAGCTGGCTCTAAGGAGAGCGGTGATTCACACTGCGCAGTGAACGCGCCTCAACGGGTGAGGGTGCTGCCGCTCGCGTGATGCGTGAGTACCACGAGCTTCATTGTAGCACACCTCACCGCCCGCGCGCTTGGGAGAGGCTACTCAAATGATGATGTGGTGCAAACATCTTACACATCAACAACTTACTCCAAACATCATCAGAGTTTGAGTAAGTTTGAGTAGCACTTTGCTCTTTCGTATCAACACTTTACTCAGTTACTCAGATATTATGACTTAAATTCTGTATAGAGAATTATGTCTTTATAGTAATAGGGGATTTTTTTGTAGGATAGAAGTGGGAGTGGATTTGAGTA
>JAKAFQ010000085.1 GCA_021817875.1 Pseudomonadota bacterium | reverse complement strand
CTGCAGCGCGAAGCGCACGTCGGGAAAGCCGCGCACGTTCACCGGCACGCACTCGAAACCCTCGGGCGCGCCCGCGAGCCGCCCCGCCTCGAAGTACTTCGCGCGGATCGCGCCGTGCGGGCATACGAAACTGCACTCGCCGCACTGCACGCAGTGCCGCGGGATCCACGCCGCCACGATGTCCGAGACATTGCGCTTCTCGTACACCGCCGTGCCGGTCGGGAAGGTGCCGTCGACGGGCAGCTGGCTCACCGCGAGCTCATCGCCCCGTCCGGCCATGAGCACCGCGGTGACTTCGCGCACGAAGCGGGGCGCATCGGCCGGCACGAGCGGCCGGTCATCGAGCAGACTGGTCTCCACGGCCGGGATCGGCACCTGCGCCAGCGCCTCGAGCGTCCGCTCGACGGCCGCGAAGTTGCGCTGCACGACCTGCGCGCCCTGTTCCCGGTAGCTGTGCTCGATCGCCTCCTTGATCCGCCGCATCGCCTCCTCGCGCTCGAGGACACCGGAGATCGCGAAAAAACACACCTGCAGCACCGTGTTGACGTGCGCGCCGAGGCCGGCCTCGCGAGCCACCCGCGAGGCATCGATCACGTACAGGCGCAGGCGCCTCGCGAGGATCCGCCGCTGAACCCGCCGCGGCAGACGGCTCCAGACCTGCCCCGGCCCATGCGGGCTGTTGAGCAGGAACGTGCCGCCGACCTCGGCTGCGCGCAGCACGTCGGTGCGCTCGAGCAGGAGCGCGTTGTGGCAGGCGATGAAGCTCGCCGACTCGATGAGATACGGCGCCGGGATGGGCCGTGGCCCGAAGCGCAGATGCGAAACGGTCTGCGCGCCGGACTTGTGCGAGTCGTAGACGAAATAGGCCTGTGCGAAGCGTCCTGGATCCCGCGCGATGATCTTCGCGCTGTTCTTGTTCGCCCCGACCGTGCCGTCCGCTCCCAGACCGAAGAACATCGCCCGCACCGTCCCCTCGGGCTCGAGCGTGAACGCGCCGTCCACCTCGAGGCTGGTGTGGGAGACGTCATCCACGATGCCGACCGTGAAGCCGTTGCGCGGATCGGCCCGGGTCAACTCGTCGAAAACCGCCTTCACCTGGGCGGGACTGAAGTTCTTCGAGCCGAGCCCGTACCGCCCGCCGACCACCCGCGGCATGGCGCGGCGCACGCCGCGGGCGAGCGCTCCGGCGAGGGTCGCGACCACATCGAGATACAGTGGCTCGGCGCTGGCACCCGGCTCCTTCGTCCGCTCGAGCACCGCGAGGCTGCGGCAGGACTCGGGCAGGGCTCGCAGAAAGTGCTCGGCGGAAAACGGCCGGTACAACCGCACCTGAAGCACTCCCACGCGCTCGCCCGCGCGCCGCAGCCACTGCGCGACCGCACGCGCGGTCTCGGCGCCCGAGGCCATGATGACGATCACCCGCTCGGCGTCCGGCGCGCCCTCGTATTCGAACAGCCGGTAGCGCCGGCCGGTGAGCGCGGCGAAACGCGCGAACGTCTCGTCCATCACGCCCGGCATGCGCGCGTAATACGGATTGGCGGCCTCGCGCGCCTGGAAAAACGTATCCGGATTGTGCGCGCTGCCGCGCAGCACCGGGTGCTCGGGCGAGAGCCCGCGCGAGCGGTGGGCGCGCACCAGCGGCGGATCGATCATCGAGCGCAGCTGCGCCGCCGAGAGCAGCTGGATCTTGTCGATCTGGTGCGAGGTGCGGAAGCCATCGAAGAAATGCAGGATCGGGATGCGTGCGGCGAGCGTCGCCGCCTGGGCGATCAGTGCCGCGTCGTGCGCCTCCTGCACCGACCCGGAAGCGAGCAGCGCAAAGCCGCTCGCCCGGACCGCCATCACGTCGGAGTGATCCCCGAAGATCGACAACGCCTGGGTGGCCACGGCCCGCGCCGCGACATGAAACACCGTCGCCGTGAGCTCACCGGCGATCTTGTACAGGTTCGGCAGCATCAGCAGCAGACCCTGCGAGGCCGTGAACGTCGTCGTCAGCGCGCCGGACTGCAACGCGCCATGCACGGCGCCGGCCGCGCCGCCCTCGCTTTGCAGCTCCTCGACGAAGGGCACGCGCCCGAAGATGTTCGGCACACCGTGCGCCGCCCACTCGTCGGCAAGCTCGGCCATCGGCGAGGCCGGCGTGATGGGGAAGATCGCGCAGCCGTCGTTGACGCGGTATGCGACGTGCGCGACGGCGGCATTGCCATCCATGACATCCCAGGTGGGCTCAGGCTCGCTCATCGGCCATCTCGATCGCGTGGCACGGACAGGCCTCGAAACACACGGCGCAGCCCGTGCAGCGCTCGTAGTCGATGTGATACCCCCGGCCGGGCCCGAGCCCGGCGATCGCCCGCTCCGGACAGGCCGCCCGACAGATGTCGCACTCGTAGCAGTGGCCGCAGGACAGGCACCGCTGGGCTTCGCGCGCGGCCTGCGGCGCACTCAGGCCCGCCATCACTTCCGAGAAGTCCCGCGTCCGGGTGTCGGCCGGCTGCTTCTCTTCCACGGCACAGAGCACATCGGTGAACAACGGCAGATGCAACATCGAAAATGTCACCCGCGGCGGCAAAACCATCGGCTCATCCGCCGCGCCGCGCAGCCATGCATCGATGTGGCGCGCAGCGCGCCGGCCATGGCCGACCGCCGCGGTGACGGTACGTTCGCCCGGCACCAGATCCCCGCCGGCGAAGATGCCGGGATGCCCGGTCATCAGATTGGCGCCGACCTTCACCGTGCCGCCCTCGGTGAGCTCGATACCGGGAATCCGCGCGAGAAAAGCGCTCTCGGCCTGCTGTCCGATGGCGAGCACCACCGTGTCGGCATCGATGCGCTCGAACCGCCCTGTCGGCTGCGGACGTCCCTGCGCATCGAGGCGCATCTGCTCCACCATGATCCCCTCGCGCTCGAGCCCGCGGATCGTGGTGAGCCACCGGAAACGCACTCCCTCCTCCTCGGCCTCCTGGGCCTCGAAGGCTCGCGCCGGCATATGCGCGCGGTCGCGCCGGTACACGATGAGCGGATCCGTCGCGCCCAGACGCTTGGCGGTGCGCGCAGCATCCAGCGCGGTGTTGCCGCCGCCATAGACGACGACACGCCGCCCGAGCTGCGGGCGCTCACCCGCACTGACCTCCCGCAGCAGAGACATCGCGTCGAGCAACCGCGTGGCATCGTGCGCCGGGATGTCGATGTGCTGCGCCAGATGCGCCCCGATCGCGACGAACACCGCATCGAACCGGCCCTCGGTCCGCCTGGCGAGCAGATCCTCGATGCGCTCGCCGCTCACCAGGCGGATGCCGAAGGCTTCCAGGCGGCGCACCTCGTGCTCGAGCACCGCGCGCGGCAGGCGGTAGGCCGGGATACCGAAGCGCATCATGCCGCCGGCGAGCTTCCCGGCGTCGTGAATCTCCACGGCATGCCCGAGGCGCGCCAGGTGATATCCGGCGCTGAGTCCGGCCGGTCCCGCGCCGACGACCAGCACCCTGCGCCCGCTCGGCGCGGCGCCCGAGGGCAGTGGCCAGTCCGCCTCGAGCGCCAGATCGCCGACATAACGCTCCACCGCGTGAATCGACACCGCGCTCTCGAGCTCGGCGCGATTGCAGGCGCTCTCACAGGGGTGATAACACACCCGCCCATGGATCGCCGGCAGCGGGTTGGCGCGCACGATCGTGTCCCAGGCCTCGCGGTAGCGGCCCGCGGCCGCGTGTGCCAGCCACGCCTCGATGCCCTCACCCGCCGGACAGTGTTCGTGACAGGGCGGCAGAAAGCTCCGGTATGCCGGCCGGCGCAAGCGGACCGGCCCGGTGCCGGTCGCCGCAACCAGATCGACGTCGGGTGTGAGATCTGGACGCCGGACGTTCACCGCCACAACCCTAGAGCGCCGCTCCCGGCAGCGGCGTCCGCAGATGTACCTACCCGGGCTAGGCAGTACTCCGGATGTGCAGCGGCGCCCCATCCCAGTAGCGTCGACACATGAAGCCCTATCCCCATCGCTACCTCGCGTCCGCGGCGGGCGGACCTGAAGGCGCCGTGACGCTGGCCGGCCCTTCACTGCCGTCCGTCGCGACCGCGCCGCCAGCGGATTTCGACGGGCCGGACGGACTGTGGGGGCCGGAGACGCTGCTCACCGCCGCCGTATCGGACTGCATCATCCTGACGTTCCGCGCGGTGGCCCGCGCGTCGCATTTCGAGTGGCTGGGGCTCGAGTGCCGGACCGAGGGAGTGCTCGATCAGGTCGATGGCGGCGCGCAGTTCACCCGGTTCACGACCGTCGCCCGCCTGAGGATCCCGGCCGGTGCGAGCGCCGAGACGGCCCGGCACCTGCTCGAGAAGGCCGAGCGCGGCTGTCTCGTGGCCAATTCGCTGCGCGCGCTGCGCAGCCTGCAGGTACAGGTGATCACGGCCGGGCAGCCGGCGGCGCAACCGGCATGACAGCCGACGACCCGCACGGCCTGCCGGCCGCGGCGCTCGAGCCGGCGCTGGCGCCGCAGCGGCGTTACATCCGCTCGTTCGCGCAGATCAACGCGGCCGATGTGAACCTGGTCGGCGGCAAGACCGCCTCTCTCGGCGAGATGTACCAGGCCCTGCGGCCCGGCGGCGTTCTGATTCCGAACGGCTTCGCCATCACCGCCGATGCCTACCGCGCCGTGCTCGATGAAGCGCACGCCTGGGATCGGCTGCGCGCGGCGCTCGAGGGCGTGCGCATCGATGATGCGGCCGACCTGGCGCGCCGGGGCCATGCGGCGCGCGAGATCGTCTACGGCGCCGGGCTGCCACCGGTGCTGCAGCGCGAGATCCTCTCGGCCTACCAGGACCTGCAGCGCGAATACGGGGCTGAACTCAGCGTCGCGGTACGCAGTTCCGCGACCGCCGAAGATCTGCCGACCGCGAGCTTCGCCGGGCAGCAGGATTCGTTCCTCAACGTGCGCGGGGCGGAGAAGCTGCTCGAGGCATGCCGGCGCTGCTTCGCCAGCCTGTTTACCGACCGGGCGATTCATTACCGCTGCGACAACGACTTCGACCACTTCAAGGTGGCGCTGTCGATCGCGGTCCAGAAGATGGTGCGCTCGGATCTCGCCTCGAGCGGGGTCATGTTCACGATCGACACCGAGAGCGGCTTCCGCGACGTGGTGCTGATCACCGCCAGCTACGGACTCGGCGAGAACATCGTGCAGGGCACGGTCGAGCCGGACGAATTCGTGGTGTTCAAGCCCACCTTCTCCCAGGGACATCGCGCGGTGTTGCGCCGGGCACTCGGCAGCAAGAAGCTCCAGATGGTCTACGCCGAAGGCGGCACGCGTGAAGCGACCCGCAATGTGCCGACGCCGCAGGCGCAGCGCGAGCGCTTCTGCCTGAGCGACGCCGAGGCGCTCGTGCTCGCCGGCTACGCGATCGACATCGAGCGTCACTACAGCGACCGGGCGGGCGGGCCGACGCCGATGGACATCGAGTGGGCAAAGGATGGAACCGACGGCAAGCTCTACGTCGTGCAGGCGCGACCGGAGACCAGCGCCTCCCGCAAGAGCGGCAGCGTGCTCGAGGAATACCTCATCGAACCGCGGGTCGAACCGCTGACGAGCGGCCGTGCGGTGGGCAGCCGCATCGCCAGCGGCACGGTGCGCCTGATCGGCAACAGCACGCAGATCGGGCAGTTTCATCCCGGGGAAGTGCTCGTGACCGACAGCACGACACCCGACTGGGAGCCGATCATGCGCCAGGCCGCGGCGATCGTCACCAACCGCGGCGGCCGCACCTGCCACGCGGCGATCGTGGCGCGGGAATTCGGCATTCCCGCGATCGTCGGCACGGAGAATGCGACCGAGCGGCTCACGAACGGGCAACTCGTCACCGTCTCCTGCGCCGAGGGCGAGACCGGCCGGGTCTATCCCGGCAAGCTGCCCTTCGAGGTGCGCCGCACCGACCTGGCGCAGATCGAGCGGCCGCGCACCCGGATCATGCTGATCCTCGCCAACCCGGAGCTCGCTTTCCGGACGAGCTTCCTGCCGAATGACGGCGTCGGACTGGCGCGCATGGAGTTCATCATCACCGAATACATCCGGGCGCACCCGATGGCGCTGCTGCACCCGGAGCGTGTCGGGGACGACAGCGAGCGCGGCAAGCTCGCGCAGCTGACCCGCGGCTACGCGCGGCCGGCCGATTTTTTCATCGAGCGCCTGGCCGAGGGCATCGGCACGATCGCGGCGGCGTTCTATCCGAAGCCCGTCATCGTGCGCATGTCGGATTTCAAGACGAACGAGTACGCCGGTCTGCTCGGCGGACGGTGGTTCGAGCCCCGGGAGGACAACCCGATGCTCGGCTTCCGCGGCGCCGCGCGCTACACGCACCCGGCGTACGCGGAAGGGTTCGCGCTCGAATGCGCCGCGATGAAACGGGCGCGCGAGATCCTGGGGCTGACCAACATCCGGCTCATGATCCCGTTCTGCCGGCGCCTGCAGGAAGGCGAGGCGGTGGTGGCGCGCATGCAGGAGCTCGGCCTGGCGCGCGGCCAGGCGGGCCTCGAGATCTACGTGATGTGCGAGATTCCGAACAACGTGCTGCTGATCGACGAGTTCAGCCGCATCTTCGACGGCTTCTCGATCGGCTCGAACGATCTCACGCAGCTCACCCTCGGGGTGGACCGCGACTCGGCGCTGGTCGCTTTCGAGTTCGACGAGCGCGACCCCGGAGTACGGCGCATGCTGAAACTCGCCGTCGAGGGCGCGCGGCGCAACGGCCGGCACTCCGGGATCTGCGGCCAGGCCCCCTCCGACTATCCGGAGCTCGCCGCCGAGCTCGTACGGCTCGGCATCGATTCGATCAGCCTCAATCCCGACGTCATCATCCGCACGACGCTCAATGTGCTCGCCCTGGAGAAGTCGCTGGCGAGCACCTGACGGCATGCGGTGAGGGCCGCCGATGCGGCGCGCGGCGCCAGGACACGCGCGGGCCCGCACCCTCGGCCATACGCAGCACGCCGCCCTCGCGGCCGGCGCCCTCAGGCCGGCACGTAGTCGACCTCCGTCATCATGCCGTCGATCAGGTGCACACTGTTGTGACAGTGCAGCACCCAGCGCCCCGGCGGCGAGTCGGCGAGGAAACGCCAGGTCGCGGTGCCACCGGCGGGCACCAGCGTCGTGTCCTTCGGCAGAGGATAGCGCAGACGCTGTCCATCGACCTCGACCAGCTCGAACACATGGCCGTGCAGATGCATCGGATGCGCCATGTCGGTGGGGTTCCTGAAATGGATCAGCACCCGGTCCCCATGCCGGACCCGGATCTTCGGCGTGTGTGGCCAGATCCGGCCATCGATGGTCCAGTGCGGATGACCGGGCCTGCCGCCGCCGAGCAGCAGCGTCGTGCGCACGTCGGCCGGACCATAGGGATCGGACTCGTGGGGCGCAAGCGGCACACCCGCCCCGGCCAGCCGGTAACCGAACAGGGTCGCGCCCTCCAGAGACGGCGGCGGCACCTCGGGCGTCAGGCCGGCCGCATCCGCCGTGCGGATCAGCAACGACTGTCGCCGGTCGTGCGTGTCGGCCATCAGGCTCTGCAGCAGCCACGCCCCGGGACGGGTGACCTCGAACCAGGCGTCATACCGCTCGGCCACTCCGATGCGCAGCGCATCCACGGTGACCGCCCGCGCCAGCGGATTGCCGTCGCTGTGCGTCACCCGAAGTCTGTGGCCGGCGAGCCGCACATAATGTGTCAACGTCGGACTGGCGTTGAGAATGCGCAGCCGCACGGTCTGCCCCGTCCTGACGATGAGCGGCGGGGTATGCGGATAGGCCCCGCCGTTCAGGCAGTACGACAGATACGCGACCTCGTCGCCCATCGGCATGGCGTGGCCGCCGGCCGTCTTGCCACCCATCCCGGACATTCCGCCCATCCCGGACATTCCCGGCATCCCCTTGATCGCCGCGGCACCGCCCATCGCCGGCATCGCGCTCACTCCCGGCGGCACGTTCATCAGCGCGTGGCTCTTGCCGGCGACCGCGGCCCAGAAGCTGTGCATGTCCGGCACATCGTACAGCACCAACACAGCCTCGACATCGGCGCGCGGCTCGCGCGGATCTTCCACCAGGAAGGCGCCGAACAGGCCGAGAGGCAGCTGCGGCTCCACGTGGGAGTGATACCAGCGAAAACCCGGCGGACCGGGCTTGAAGGTGTAGGTGAACTCACCGCCGTCGGGAATCGGCGGCTGCGTGACGTAGGGCACACCGTCCATGTCGTTCGGCAGGATCATGCCATGCCAGTGGATGGTGCTCGGCCCGCCCGTGCGGTTCAGATACCGCGCGCGGAAGGTCTGTCCGTGGCGCACGCGCAGCAACGGTCCCGGCACGCGCCCGTTGTAGGCGAGCCCGGTAAAGTCCGCCCCCGTCACGGCCGGAAACCGATACGGCCGCCCTTCGAGCGTGACCTCGACGAGATCGCGCTCGGCCGCCCGGGCCGGCATCGGCGGCAGCAGCATCCAGCTGAGTGCCGCGGTGCCGAGCGTGGCGGAATGCTGCAGAAATACACGTCGTCGCATCAGAGGCCCCCGATCGCATGATTTCGGTCAGCCTCGAGTCTAGCGCCTTCACCGGCCGGCTTCACCGCCCGGCTGTTGCAGCGCCGCGGCGCGCTCAGGTCCCCGGCCCGCGCCGGCCCCGGCGGGCAGACGCGCCGCCGACCACATCGAGCGCCGGGCGTGAGACCCGGCGGCGCATCAGCGTGCTCTTGCCGAACAGCGATTCGAGCAGGCTCACCGCGAGCACCGCGGTCTCGTTGCGCACGTCGAGGGCCGGATTGAGCTCCATCACATCGAGCGAGCCGAGCACAGCGGTATCGGCGATCATCTCCATGCACAGCTGCGCCTCGCGACAGGTCGGCCCTCCGGGAACCGTGGTGGCCACACCGGGCGCGATTGCCGGATCGAGAAAGTCGACATCGAAGCTCACGTGCAGGTGGGTCTCGCGGTCGAGACCGGCCAGCGCCTGTCGCATGCACTCCCGCATGCCCATCTCATCGATGTAACGCATGTCGAACACTTCGACCGCGAGCTCGTGCACCAGGCGCCGCTCGCCCTCATCGACGCTGCGCACGCCGATCAGGCGGATCCACTGCGGATGCAAGGCCGGCGTGACGCCGCCGAGCTCGATGAGCGCCTTCGGTCCGAAGCCGCACAGACAGGCGAGCGGCATGCCGTGCAGGTTGCCGCTCGGAGACAGCTCGCCGGTGTTGAAGTCCGCGTGCGCATCGAGCCACAACACCCGCAGACGGCGGCCGGTCTCGCGGCAGCGGCGCGCCACGGCGCTGATCGAGCCGATGCCGAGGGAATGGTCGCCGCCGAGCACAATGGGCAGCCGATCGGCGCACAGCGCCTGATGCACCGCCTCGTGCACCAGGCGGTTCCACTCGAGCACGGCCTGCAGGTTGCGGTAGCCGCCGATGCGGGGCTGGCGCGGATCGGCGGGACCGGCGAGATTGCCGCGGTCGATCACCCGCAGCCCGCGTCGCTCGAGCGCCTCGTGAAGCCCCGCGACCCGCAGGGCTTGCGGCCCCATGGACGCGCCGAGCGCCCCCGCGCCCGCATCCGTCGGCGCACCGATCAATGTCGCCGTACGGCTCAGCGTGCGGCGCGGCGTGCTCACGCGCGCAGCTCGTCAGGGAGCGGATCGGGCCGGCGCGCATCCGCCGCCGGGGCGAGCAGCGAAAACAGGTCCTTCGGATCGTCCAGGTCCGGAATCACATCGATGCTCAGCCGCGTCCCGCGCCGCTGCTGGTGCAACCGATACAGGTAACGCAGCGCCGAGAAGTCCTGCAGCGCGAATCCGACCGAGTCGAAAATGGTGACTTCCGCGGCGCCCGAGCGGCCCGGTCGCGCGCCACGGACCACCTCGGCGAGCTCGGTGACCGCGAAGTCCGCCGGCAGCTGCTGGATCTCACCCTCGAGGCGCGACTGGGGCTCGAACTCCACCACCACCCGCGCGTCCGCCCGGCGCAGGATGTCGGCGTGCAACTCGGTCTTGCCCGGACAGTCGCCGCCCACCGCATTCAGATGCATCCCCGGACGGATCATCTGCGGTGTCAGGATGATGGCGTTGCGCTTGTCCGCGGTGACCGTGGTGACGATATCGGCGCCCCGGACCGCCTCCGCCGCGGAGCGGCAGCGCAGCACTTCGAGGCCCGCGAGGCGCAGTGCCGCGAGGTGGTCCTGCAGCTTGTCGGTCGCCGCCGGATCGACGTCGTAGAGACGCAGCGCGCGGATGCCCTGCAGATGATGGAAGGCGATCGCCTGGAACTCCGCCTGCGAGCCATTGCCGATCAGCGCCATCACACGGCTGTCGGGGCGCGCCATCCAACGCGCCGCGACCGCGGACGTCGCGGCGGTGCGCAATGCCGTGGTGAGCGTCATCTCCGACAGCACCAGCGGGTAGCCGGTCTGCACGTCGGCGAGCACTCCGAAGGCCATCACCGTCAACAGGCCCTTGGTGGTGTTCTGGGGATGACCGTTGACGTATTTGAAGGCGTACTGCCGGCCATCGCAGGTTGGCATCAGCTCGATCACGCCGACCGACGAATGCGTGGCGTGGCGCGGCGATTTCTCGAATTCGCTCCAGCGCCGGTAGTCCGTCTCGATCTCGCGCGCAAGGCCCGCAATGAACGCCGCGGTCCCGAGGTCCCCGACGAGTTCCTGAACCCGCCGGATGCCGATGAAATCGACCATGATCAATCTCCTTCGGGACGGGGGGCGCCGCGCGCCCCGCCGTCACTCAAAGGATGATCCGCGCGGCCGCAGCCAAAAAAAAGTCAGAAGATTGATCAGAATTTCAGGTCTTTTGGACAAACTGTCAGCCGATTCGAGCAGTCTGCTAGACTACCGCTCTCCACGCCTGCCGGAGCGCCCCCGATGGACGAGCTCGATCACCGGCTCATCGCCCTGCTGCGCGCCGATGCGCGCGCTTCGGTCGCGTCCCTGGCGAAGACGCTGGGAGTGGCGCGCGGCACCGTGCAGAACCGCATGGCGAGGCTCGCGGCCGACGGGACCATCGTCGGGTATACCGTGCGGCTGAAACCCGATGTGCAGCAACAGAGCATCCGCGCATTCATGACGATCGCCGCCGAAGGCAACCAGGTGGACGCCGTCGTGAAGGCGCTGCGCGGCGACCCGGCCGTCGCGAGCCTGTACAGCACCAACGGGCGGTGGGATCTCATCGCCGAGCTGCGCGCCGACAGCCTCGCCTCCTTCGACCGCGTGCTCGCCCGCATCAGCCGCACGCCCGGGGTCTCGAGCAGCGAGACCAGTCTGCTGCTCTCGACGTTCAAGCTCTGAAACACCCCGGCGCCCCGCCGACGATAGGATATCCTTGCGCCGATGCAGAGCAAGACCCGTGTCGCCATCGTCTTCGGCGGTCAATCGGCCGAGCACGAGATCTCCATTCTCTCGGCGCGCAACGTGCTGGCCGCCCTGGACCGGTCGCGGTTCGAGCCG
>JAKAFQ010000740.1 GCA_021817875.1 Pseudomonadota bacterium | reverse complement strand
ATCACCTCGGCATTCTCGATCTCAAGCTTGCGCATCGTCGCCCTCCGCATAGGGTACGACGCGATGATATCATGATTATGCGGCATTATTTATGTCGCTGCGTTTAATGCACTTGTTGCCGATCTCGCGTCGGCAAGGCGTCTTGGCGCGGCAATGGGCGTGTTCGGCACCATCTGGGACATCGGCGAAGCAGCAGGACCGGTGATCGCGGGTTTTCTTATCGACGGATCGGGCTACGCTTCGACGTTCGATCTGCTCGCGGTAATGATCGCTGCGGTGGCGATCGGGTTTATGGTGTTCGTGCGCGATCCAGGCGCGAATCCGAATCGGCGAAACTCGTCAGGGTGTTGATCTACGTCAATCATTAACTCGAATGGACGTAAACGGCCGCCGGATTAGGCGACGAAGGGTACACCGGCGGTGGACTTCAGCTCAGTGCGGCACGGAGCCCCCCAACATTGATTGCAACCGAGGCGCTGCGCGATGTACTGGCGGCGCATCGCGGGCGAGCTGCCATGGGCGATGCCGCGCGTCGGATTTGAATCCTTGCTCAACTTGCGGGAGGAACGCGTATGAAACTCGGTGTGCGTAAGGCGAAGTTGCTGCTCGGCGCGGTCGCGCTCAGCGCGACGATCCCGGTCCTCGCGGCGAATCCGTGCGCCGCGAAGAATCCGTGTGCGGCGAAAAACCCGTGCGCCCCCAAGAACCCATGTGGCGCCAGCCGACAGGTGGATCCAAAGCTCATCGAACGGCCGACCCACTACGTGCCGTACAAGGGCAACAAGGCGGCGTTGATTAGGGAAGGCCGGCAGCTATTCAACGACACAAAGCTGAGTAGCAACGGTCTTTCGTGTAACAGCTGTCACATGCGGAACGCCTCGTTTCAGCCGACTTTCGCGATACCGTATCCGCACAAGGTCGCCATGACCTACGAACGGGCCGGCGTGAAGAGCGTCCATCTGGACGAGATGATCCAGGCGTGCATGGTGATGCCGATGGCCGCGAAGCCTCTGCCGTGGGAAGGCAAACGGCTGGCGGCGCTCACCGCGTACACCTTGCAGCTGCAAAAGGCGTTCATTTCCGGGGCGCGCCCTGCGGCTTCAAAGCCTGGCGCGGCGCAAAATCCATGCGCGCCGAAAAACCCGTGCGGAGCGAAGAATCCATGCAGCGTCAAGATGAAGTGACGGCCTGAAGGGCGGTCGCTCTTGTACGGGGGCACGGTCTCATCGCTGCGGTCTGTCCCGGTCATCCTGTTCGGAATAGCGCTTTGTGCCGGCGCGCTGCCGGCCGCCGCGGCGGGTAGCGGCGACGTCGGCGCGTTTCTCGATCGCCATTGGCAGCGGCCGTTTGCCCCGCAGGGCTTGCCGCCCACGGGCTTCAGCGCGCTGGAGGCGAGCCTCGCGCCGCAAGACTGCGGCACCTGCCACCCCGATCAGTACCGGGCATGGCGGGCGAGTCGTCACGCGCATGCCATGGGCCCGGGCGTGCTCGGGCAGTTATTGGACCCGAAGGTCCTGGAGCAAACCCGTGCCTGCCTTGACTGCCACGCGCCGCTCGCCGAGCAGGCAGAGAGGCTGAACGAGCGCATTGCACGCGGCGGCATGCCCGGTGCGTCGGCCGGGCTTGACGTCCAAGGCGTCGTCTGCGCTGCGTGCCATGTGCGTAAGTACGTCCGGTACGGCCCGCCGCGCCGCGACGGGTCCGTCCCTGCGCCGAAGGACCAATTGCCGCACGGCGGGTGGGTGGCCACTCGGGCTTTCGAGGAATCCCGGTTTTGTGCGTCCTGCCATCAGTTCGGGTCCGATGGCTATGTCCTTGCTGGGAAGCCGCTCGAGAACACGTACGCGGAATGGCGCGAAAGCCGCTACACCGAGCAGGGCGTGACCTGCCAGTCGTGCCACATGCCGGAGCGCCAGCACCTGTGGCGCGGGATTCACGATCCCGCCATGACGAAGCAGGCGATCTCGGTTCGCCGGGAACAGATTACGAGCCGGGCTGGCGAGCTCGATTCAGGGCTCGATGTGACCAACGTTGGAGCCGGCCACGATTTCCCCACCTATGTGACGCCGAGGGTGGTGGTCAGCATCTATCAGGAAACGGCCGACGGGCGGGTGCTTCCAGGAACGAGAAAGGCGCTTGTCATCGGGCGCGAAGTGACCGTCGACCTGAGCCGGGAGATCGCCGACACCCGGCTTGCGCCCGGCAAAACGATACGGCTCGCTTACTGGGCCCCGCGCCATCCCCGTGCGGCGTGGCTTGCCTACCAGGTCCGCGTGGAACCCGATTATTTCTACAGCCGCTTTTACCGATCGCTGCTCGGCGCCGAGGCGGGTCCGGGGGCGCGCCTCATCCGCCAGGCGCTTGCGAAGTCTTTGGGCTCGCCATACACGATTTATCTGGAGCGCGACCGGCTCGAGGCGCAACGCTCGCGCCGACCGCCGTCATAGCGTCTTTTCGGAGGCGAGGGCCGTTCGCGCGCTCAGCGCATCTCGGCGAGCAGCTCCTTCCATGCCCCCGCGTCGGGCGCGCCCTGCACCATCGCGGGACGCCCGCCGCGCGCCCGGAATACCAGCGTGGGTACGCTGTTCGCTCCGATCCTCTCCATGAGCTCCCGATTGTGATGCAGGCCCCGGTCGATCGCGTCGGAGGGCAGGTCCTCGTCGATGCCACCCCCGCCGGGATAGTGAAAGTGCTCTTCGTTGTAGCGCAGCGCAGCGAGCGGATCCTTGGCGCCGAGGATCGCGGCCGCCTT
>JAKAFQ010000739.1 GCA_021817875.1 Pseudomonadota bacterium | reverse complement strand
GGGAGCGCGCATGGCGCTCTCGCGCTGGCCGATCCTGAGCGTTCTCTCCGCACAATACTGCGGCTCGGCCGTCTTCCCGCGCAGTTGGATCACCATCCCAACGAACATGCTGGCACTCGAATACTCGACGCCTGGCGTCTTCGGTTCCAGCGCGCCGGACGATGCGGCCGCGGGGCCGAACGCCCTGATCCTCGGACCCGGCTACCTTGACTGGTCGAATGGCCGCAACGGCTGGCGGTTGCAGGTGACCTATGTGAACGGCTGGCCGCACTGCGGGCTGACGCAGCCATCCCTCGCCGGTGCCACGAGCCTGCAAGTAGATGACTGCACGGGCTGGGCCAATGTCATCGGCACAGTCTATGACGGCGACAGCACGGAGTCCGCGACGGCACTGTCGGCCAGTGCGACGATGGGCCCCGGCACACTGACGCTCTCCCGGCCCCTGACCTATGCGCACCCGGTGGGGCGCATCTTCACCGCCCTGCCGGGCAACATCCAGCAGGCAGCGATCTTCTTCGCCATGGCGCAGGCGCTCACACGTGGCACAACCGCGACTACTGTCCAGTCCCTGCCCGGCTCGACCTCCGGCGGTGTTGGCATGGACGTCGGCGAGCTGAAGACGGAGGCGGAGCGGCTCTGCGACCCGTTCCGGCGGGTCGCAGTCGCATGAGCCTGAACGCGCTGCAATTGCTTGTACGGGACACCTTACAGGGCCTTGAGACGCCGGCCATCGATCTACCTGCGGCGCAATGCTGGATCGCCCCGCCGGTGCCGGGCGAGATCGCCGTCCCCCAAATCTACGTATGGGGCGCCCACTTCAAGGAGACCCGCCAGACGATGGGCCGGGGAATAGGTGGCGCGAAGCGCCTGGATTACGACCTCGCGATCCATCTCTACGCTGAGATGCTCAGCGATGATACGACGGCGGATTCGGCCTTCCCGCTGTTCATCGAGGCCGTACTGTCGGCGCTGCGGCGCATCACCATGCCGCAGCCACTCACGGACAACGTCACCGGGGTGGTCTCCCAACTCGTTGCGGTCGGCGAGGATTTCAACGTAACCTATGGCGTGCCGCGCAGCCTTCGTGACCAGCGGTTCCTCTGGTATAATTGCGGCGTCACGATGAGTGCGACAGAGATCATCATCGCGTGAGGAGGCGCTTAGCGCCGGACATCCACTTCAGCTTCATGCGGGCGATGGCGGACTTCGCCGACGAGTGGGGGCCACGCCTCAAGGACGCGATCGCGGAAGAGGCGCCCGTCCGCACGGGCCAGCTCCGGGACTCCATCTACAACCAGCGCCACATCTCCGCCCACTCGGCGGACATCCTGATCAAGTCGAATGTGCCGCAGGCGCGCTTCGTGACCGAGGGCACGAAGCCCCACGACATCTACCCGGTGAATGCGCGCGTGCTGCACTGGGAGGACAGCTTCGGCGACCATTTCGCCATGCACGTCTGGCACCCGGGCACCAAGCCAAACCCCTTCCCGCGCCGCGGTGCGGCCACGATCAAGCATGAGCTTGCCCGGGCGATTCAGATGGCCGCGCTTGGTGCGGTAGGAGTCGCAGCATGAGGCTAGAGTATACGGGCGCCTACGAGGTATGCGTCCCGGCTGTGGGCGCCTGGGCGCCGGGCGGCGTCAAGGAGATCGCGGACATGCGCCTCGCCGAGGGACTGCTTGCACGGGCGGACTTCCGTGAGGCACGACCAGAACAAACGGCGCAACCCGTAGAGGCGGGCGAGACGGCGCCCGCCGAGGAAGTGCCGGCTCAATCGCCGGCGCGCAAGCGTGGCCCGGCGGCCGGCGGCGGCCAGGCGGCCCCTGTGGGAGGTAGTTAGCGCCACTCGGACTCGAACGCGGCGGAGCCATCAGTTATGCCGGCATCTCGAAGGAGATCGGCTTCAACATCCCGACGACGGCGACGAACTTCGTGCCGATCACGGCGATGCCCATCAACCCGGATAATGGCCTCTTCTATCCGCAGATCATGATGGGCCAGCGGGACATCAACATCTTCCCACTCTACGGGGAGTACAAGTTCGCCGGCTCTCTCACTGGACCCGCATTCCCGACCAACAGCGTGCCCCTCCTGGCGGCCGGGTACGGCAAGGACGGCGGCTCAGGCGGCCAGGTCGGCGGCTTCGGCGTCGCCGTGACCAACACGCTCGGCGCGGGTACGACGCTCACCACTGCGGTGACGGCGGGGCAGGTGGCCGCGGGCAGCGGCCCGCAGATCAGCTATACAGCCACGGTCCTCACCGACACGAACGCGAGCTTCACAGCGGCGATTGTCGGGTCCATGATCTACACGGAGTCCGGCAAGACCGGCACCGTGACGGCGCAGACGGCAACGACGCTGACCGTCTCGAGCTGGACCGGCGGGACGCCGGTGGCCGGTGAGGGCTACAAGGTCGGGCCGAACACGATCGCTGTCGGCGCCGTGACAGGCATCTCCGTCGGGACGAAGATCCAGATCGACACCAATAACACGAGCACCGGTGTCACATCCGAGGTGCGGAACGTCACGAACATCGCCACGCTCACGCTCACATTGGACGTGCCGCTCTTCTACGCCCACCTCGTGACGGCCACGGTGAAGCCGGCGACGGCGGCAACACCGCTGTTCCAGCACTATTTCGTGCCGGGCAATAGCTTGAGTTCGCTGACCATCGAGAAGAACCTGGGCGGCTTCCAGTCTGAGCAGTACAGCGGCTGTCGCGTCTCCAAGTACCAGCTCAAGGCGGCGGCGACCAA
>JAKAFQ010000738.1 GCA_021817875.1 Pseudomonadota bacterium | reverse complement strand
CATCGCCTTGACCAGATCGTCCACCGATCGCGTCGAGATGCCCTGGATGTAGGCCTCCTGGATCACCGCGGTGAGCGCCTTCTCGGCCAGTCGCCGCGGCTCCAGGAAGAACGGGAAGTAGGAGCCCTTGCGGAGCTTGGGTGCGGATTCCGATGATGGCGGACGGCGATTCCGATTGAAGCCGGACAGTGATTCCGCTCGAAGGCGGACAGGGGTTCCAACCGATCCCGACCAGGGTCGTCGTCGGCATGGTTATGGGGTCAGGCGGTGGCTTCGGCGTCAAGCGCGAGCGTCCTTGCAGCCCGCTTTCGCAGCGATTCTCCCTTCAGCACCAGGCGGTGGGCGTTGTGGACCAGCCGGTCCAGCACGGCGTCGGCGATGGTCGGGTCGCCGATCACTTCGTGCCAGTGATCGACCGGCACCTGGCTGGTGACGATGGTCGAACCCCGGTCGTGGCGGTCGTCCATGATTTCCAGCAGGTCGCGGCGCTGCTCGCCGGTGAGCGGCGCCAGGCCCCAATCATCCAGGATCAGCAGCTGCACCCGGCCGAGCGTCTTCATCAGCCGCCCGTGGCGCCCATCGCCGCGGGCCAGCGCCAATGCCTCGAGCAGCCGGGGCACCCGGTGATAGACGACCGAGCGGTTGTCGCGACAGGCCTTGTGGCCGAGCGCGCAGGCGATCCAGGACTTGCCGACCCCGGTCGGGCCGATGACCAACAGGTTCTGTTTGAGGTCGATCCAATCGCCGGCGGCCAGCTTCTGGAACAGCGCGCGGTCCAGGCCACGGGCCGCGCGCAAGTCGATATCCTCGACGACGGCTTGCTGGCGCAGGGCGGCGAACCGCAGCCGCGTGACCAGCCGCTTGTTCTCGCGCTCCGTCGTCTCCCGGTCGAGCAGCAGCGCAAACCGTTCCTCGAAGCTCAAGGCCGTGATGTCGGGGTGTCGTCGCTGGTCGTCGAGCGCGCGGGCCATGCCGGTCAGGCCGAGGGCAAGCAGGCGTTCCTGGGTGGGGTGGGTGAGCATCGGTGCCTCCTTTCAATGGTAGTAGCCGCGGCCGCGGATGTTCGCGTGCAGCAGGGGAGCGGGGTCGGGCGCTGGATTTTCCTGGAAGGCCCGGTCCAGGCCGGTGCGCAGGATCGAGGCGATCGAGCCGTAGCTCCGCGCCCCGATCGTCAGCCCGCGTTGGCAGGCCGCCTCGAGCCGGGCCTCGCCGTAGGTCTTGGCCAGCCGCAGGATGCCCAGGCAGGCCCGGAAGCCCTGCTCGGGGTGCGGCTTGGTGCGCAGGATCGTCTCGACCAGGGCCGCCGTGCCCGGGCCGACCGCGGCGGCAAAGGACAACAGCCGCGCCGGCGTCCAGCTGGCGTAGCGGCGGTGCGCGCTCGGCATGTGCTCCGGGACCGTCGTGTGCCGATGCTTCATCGCCGAGCGCGGATGCGCGGCCACCCGCTTGCCGGCGTGGAACATCTCGACCGTGCTTTCGGTGACGCGCGCCTCGACGACTTCGCGGATCAGCCGCGACGGAACCGAGTAGAAGTGGCTGTGCACCTCGACATGGTAGTCGGGCGCGACCCGGCAGCGCCGCCACTCGGCGTAGGCATACGGTTCGGGCGGCAGAGGCAGCAGCGCCGGCCGGTCGATCGTCGCGAAGAACTCGCGCCGGCTGGCGCCGAGCCGGCGCATCAGCCGGGCGTTGAGGTCGCCCAGCACCTCGCGGATTGCTTCGTTCAGCTCACCCAGCGACAGGAAGCGACGGTTGCGCAGACGCGCCAGGATGAACCGCTCGACGATCAGCACCGCGACCTCGACCTTGGCCTTGTCGCGTGGGCGGCGCACGCGACCCGGCAAAACCGCCGTGCCGTAGTGGGCCGCCATCTCCTCGTAGGTGCGGTTGATGCCGGGCTCATAGCGGCACGCCGCCGTCACCCCGGCGCGCAGGTTGTCGCACACCAGCAGCTTCGGCACCCCGCCGAGGAAGGTCAGCGCGTTGACGTGCGCCCCGATCCAGTCCGCCAGCCCCTCGCTCCAGCGGGCTTCCGCATAGGTGTAATTCGATGCGCCGAGCACGGCGACGAACACGTGCGCCGGCCGTTCCTCTCCGGTTGCCCCATCGAATACCGGCACCGTGTCACCGGCGTAGTCGACGAACAGCTTCTCGCCGGCGACATGGGTCTGGCGCATCGTCGCGCTGATCCCGCGCCGCCAGTCGATGTAGAGATCACAGAACCGGCTGTAGCCGTAGCCGTCAGGCTGCTCGGCCCGGTATTCCTCCCACAGCAGGAGCAGCGTCACGCCGCGCCGGCGCAACTCGGCATGCACGTGGTTCCAGTCCGGAACCACCCGCGTCGGCGCGGGGGGGAAGCCGGCGGGAGCGAATAACCGCCGCTCCAACGCTGCGTCGTCGAGCTCCGCCGGCACCGGCCAAGTGATCCCAAGCACCGCCGCCCGCCGCAGGTATTCCGCGACCGTCGTGTGCCCGACACCAACCGAGCGCGCGATCATCCGCACGCTCGCGCCGCTTGCGTGCCTCAGGCGCAGAACCTCACGTACTTTCCTCATCGACAATCTCTCGGCTGGCATCGGGTCCCTCCTGCTCGGAAGACCACGCTACCGGTCATCGGATCGCCGACCTCGCCCCTGGACGCCCCTCCTCAGGGCTGTCCGGGATCAATCGGAATCACTGTCCGGCTTCCGTCGGAACCAGTGTCCGCCTTGCGTCGGAATAACTGTCCGCCTTGGCTCGGATTCCGCACTTGCGCC
>JAKAFQ010000737.1 GCA_021817875.1 Pseudomonadota bacterium | reverse complement strand
ATCGCTGCCGGCCTTGACCAGCGAGGCCTTGATCTGTCGCGACACGCCTTCCCAGGCCGGATTGGGCATCGACAGGCGCAGGCCTGGCTTGCCGAGGTCCGCGAGCCCCTCGATATGCGCGGGATTGCCCTTCAGCACCATGATCGTCAGGTCGTTCGTGACGTAGGCAATCGCTGGCGCCCGCAGCACACCGTCGCCGATCGCGGCGCGCACTTTCTTCAGGCCGGCGGCGTACACGTCGGGTCGCGCGGTCCAGGTCATGTTGCCCACCGTGATGCGGCCGCCGTGCTTCATCTGCTGCATCAGGATTCCGGGCGGCAGCGTCTCGTAGTACACACGGCCGCGGAACGCCGGGTGCTCCTTCTCGAACTCGGCCACCAGGGGAGCCATCGCAAAATAGTAGTTCCCCGCCACGAAGATGCTCAGGCGCGCGCTGACCGGATCGCCGTGGAAGTCCGGCAGGTCGTTGACTTCGGGCACCGTGAACTCCAGCCCCTTGTCGAGTGCCGGCGCGTTCGCACCATGCTGCCAGGGCGGGAAGATCCCCTCCTTGTACTGCGGCGCCTGGACATTGCCTCCCCAGCCCGCCGACTCGGCGGGCTGGCTGGCGGCCAGCGCGCCGGTGGCTGCGAGTGCGAGTGCCGTGGCCACGGCGATGCGGCGGATGCGAAGCATGTACGGATCTCCCGGGAAAGGCGGATGGTAGGGGCATGCCGGCCGGCACGCCTTGGTGAAACGTCGGCGAGTGTGCTTGGCGTCCCGAGACGATGTCGAATGAATTCTTTGGATCAGAACAATCGATGATGTGAATATCAATAACGTGCAATTTTCTGGACGAATGCACCTTTCGAAGTCGTTGCGTCGTGTACTTCACCGCCCGGCGCTTCGGGATCGGCTCCGAAGGTACCCGGGCCTGCCGTTGGCGGCGCAATATCAGCGTACATCTATTTCGCAAATTTCCAGATCGGTCACGACGGAACTTTGCGTTGGACGTAGGGCGCTCGCGCGGCGCACAGTGGAGCCTCTCGCATATCCGGACGGCCGCCATTCCCTGAGCATCGAAAACCTCCTCGTGGAACACATCAACGACAGATGCTTGGTGGAACGCGTTGTCGAGCAACTCTCGCCCACGATCTTCGGAAACTCTGTGGCCAGCGAACTGCTCGTGAAGCCAATGTTTCTGCGACGCACGGGACGTTCAGCTTTCCCTATAGGAATAGATGGGGACAAGACTCCATCGTTGGCCACCGTTCTGTGCATAGACCGCGAAGATTGCAACAGGCAGGCGGCCGGCACGGCGGTCGCGGACTCGTTTCCTTCTTCATCGCCGACCCTAGGGAAATCGTAGGTGCAGTGCGCCGGCTGTCGCCATCGACTACTTCACGCTTCTGGGGCGGGGTCGAGGTAGTTCTCACGAGCAGCCGCGACTCCCTGGCCGCGGACCTGAGCGCTGACCGGAAGATCATTACGGCAACGACGGCGCCTCATCCACGACTTCGGTCAACTCACAGATTCGTAGGTTCACTCGGTCACGCGACCGCAAGCCGCGCCTCATGTTCGATACGCGGTACGACTTGGTCACTCTCCCCATCGTGACGTGAACCAGGTCGCCATCGTTCGGCACCGACTGCGTCGTCGTGAGCCAGAAGCTGCCATTACCCGAAACCCTGACCCTCGCGTCGATCGGGGTTGGATTGTGCTTGTTGATGTAAACCGAACAGTCCACAGCGCACTCTTCGCCGCGATCCAACTGCAGATCGCGTGCCTCGAACTCCGAGTCTTGCGACGGCGTGCCCCCCACTGCCCCTCTCCACAAAATCGTTGGCTCGATCGAACGTGGATCTCTCCGGCGGCGTGTGTCCCGCGTTCGGAAAGTCTGCGACATCACAGATCACTTGTCTACCTAGCAAGAACGATGAGGGCGTCTGGGCGGGCCAGGCCGTGCTCTCGACGTGACTCGCGAGGGTCGACGCCGCGTTGTACGCCTCTGCGAGATTCTGGATGACAGGTAATGGTCGAGTAGCTAGGCCATTCGGCTTCGCCCTCACAGATCCGAGCATGCGGCTTTCCCGCACTCGGCTCTTCCCGAAGGTCAGGCGCGGCATATGCGTTGCTCCGCCCATGAACGAGTGATCCGCACTGCCGGCAGGGGGTAGCGAGCCGTCACAGCATCGAACCAGTCCCATCCTGCGCGGCGCGAGCGTTGACTGCGCCGGCGCAGACAGAGGAGCCAGATTCTTCGCAGCGCCTGCCGGAAGCCGGCGAGCGCGCGCCAGTTGTGCGGCATACCGTAGTACGCGCAGTGCCCCCGCAGCACGCTGACGTACCAGCGATGCTGGTCGGCCAGGGAGTCGTGCATGCGGTGCCAGGCGTCCTGACGGAGCGCGTTCAACTTGCGAGTGAGGCGTGTACTCTGCGTTTTGTGCTTCACGATGAATCGCCCGTCCCTCGTCCACCCACAGTAGTGCGTGAACCCCAGGAAGGCGAAGGTCCGAGGCCGGGGTAGTCCACGCTGCGCACGTTGGATCGCCGGGAGGCGACCGAATGCGATCAGCCGCGTCTTTTCCCCGTGCAGCTCAAGCCCGAACTGACCCAGTCGCGCTTGCAGATCGCGCAACATCTTGTCTGCATCCGCCTTGCTCTCGAAGCCCATCACGAAGTCGTCGGCGTAACGCACGATGCACACGCGAGCGCGTGCATGTCGTCGCCGCCACTGATGGACCCATAGATCAAGCACGTAGTGCAGGAAGACGTTGGC
>JAKAFQ010000736.1 GCA_021817875.1 Pseudomonadota bacterium | reverse complement strand
CTCACACCGACCCTCATGAGGCGAGCGCCGCGCTCGGGCATCTGCTGCTGGTCCTGCGCGTGCTCGGTGTGGCTGGCCCGAGTGCCGAGAGAGGCAGCCCGGTAGACGAGGAACTGCATCGCTTCGATGAGCACATGGATCAGGTGCGGGGTCTTGCGTCCTCGAGCCGCGAGACGATCCTGCGCATCGTGCGAGAGCTGCTCTGGGGACGTTTTCACCAACGGCCGGTCGTGATCTCGACGATCACGCCGGAGTACCTCCGACGCTTCGTTGCGAAGCTGACCGAGCGATATCACGGTCCGGCGAGTCTCGGATCGGTCATCTCGGCGCTGCGCGGCTATTTTCGGTTCCGCGCGACAACGGGTGATCCGGTGGGCGGGCTGCTCTGTGTGCTGTCGTACCCCGCGAACTGGCAGCACGCATCGCTCCCGAAGACGCTCACGGACGAGGAGATCGAGCGGTTGCTCACCTCGCTCAACTGGCCCGGTCCCGCCATGCGTCGCAGCGCTGCGATCGTGCGCTGTGCCGTCGATCTCGGATTGCGCAGCGGTGAGATCGCCGCCCTGCAGCTCGATGATATCGACTGGCGAGAGGGCACGGTGACGCTGCGCAGGACGAAGGGCCGCCGCGAGCAAGTGCTACCGTTGCCGCAGGCCACCGGAGTCGCGCTCGCCGCTTACCTGCAGCACGAGCGACCCAAGACCGCTCACCGCGGCATCTTCGTGCGCCGGAAGACCCCACGCGATCAGCCCATCCAAGCAGACCTGGTGCGCAAAACCATCCGCCAGGCCTACCAGCGAGCCGGTCTCCCCTATACCCGATCGCACCTGCTGCGCCACACGATGGCTCGACGGCTGCTCGATGGCGGCAGCTCCCTCAAGGAGGTCGCGGACGTTCTGCGGCATCGCTCGCTCAACACGACGCTGATCTACGCGAAGCTCGACGGACGCAGCCTCAGCAGCGTGGCATTGCCCTGGCCCGCGGCATTGCCGCCTGAGCCCCCGCAACCGCCACAGCCTGTCGCAATGCCGTGGCCGGAGCGACTGCCATGAGCGCCTCGAAGAGCTTGAGCGTGCTCGCCCAGCAGTACCTGCGGGAGCGGCGCCGGTTGGGGTTCGATCTGCATCACATGGGCCAGGCACTGCAGAGCTTCACGCGATACGCCGATCGGCTCAAATGCCGACCGGTGACGTTGGAGTTGATGGCGGAGTGGGCGCGAGGCGACCAGGGCCACAGTACCGATCCGCGCACCTGGGCCAGGCGGCTGAAGATCCTGCGCCCCTTCATGCGCTGGCTGCAGCAGTTCGAGCCGCGCACCGAGATACCCGACGACACGATCTTCGGCCCGATCGGCGGGCGAACGGCCCCTCACATCTACAGCGAGGAGGAGACCGGACAGTTGCTCCGGGCCGCCGGGCAGCTCGCCCCGGCGCTTCGCGGAGCCACCTACGTGACGCTCTTCGGCTTGCTCCTGTGCACGGGGCTGCGAGTCTCGGAAGCCATCCGGCTGCGCAACGCCGACGTCGACCTCAAGACCGGCGTGCTCACGGTACGCCGAACGAAGTTCGCCAAGTCTCGCCACGTTCCCTTGCACCCCACCGCGCTCGAGGAGCTGCGTCGCTATCGACGTTTGCGCGACCGTTGGACCACGCCCAGCGAGGAGAGCACGTTCTTCGTGGGCTCGCGGGGCCGGCGCCGCGGTCAGCCGTTGACGCGGCGCTCCGTCGATCGGGTATTACGGATGGTGTGCACCGAGCTGCGCTGGCCGAACCGCGGCACCCACCACGCCCCGCGCGTGCACGACCTGCGGCACACGTTCGCTGTGCGCCGGATCCTCGCCTGGCAACGCGAGGGCACCGACATCGATCAGGCGATGCTGGCGTTATCCACCTATCTCGGGCACGCGATGGTGACCAACACCTACTGGTACCTGAGCGGCGTTCCAGAGCTGGTGGGTCTTGCGGGCAAGCGGTTCGAGTCACGCATGGCTCCGGGCGCGGAGGACACCTCCCATGCCTGAAGCACGCGCCACATCACCGTCCTTCCCGGCTCTGGTGCAGTCGTTCTTCACCGAGTACCTGGTCGGCCAGCGTGCCGTCAGCCCGCGCACGGTCGCCTGTTACCGAGATGGCTTGATGCTCTTCCTCGGCTTCGCTCAGCGCCAGCTCGGCAAACCCCCAACCGCATTGACTCTCGCAGACATCGATCCGGACCTGATCGTTGCCTTTCTCGCTCATCTCGAGAAGCAGCGCCAGAACTCCGTCCGCAGCCGCAACCTGCGACTCAGCGCACTTCGAACCTTCCTGAAGTTCGCAGGCCGCCGGGATGTGCTCTCCCTGCACAGCATCGAGCGCGCCTTGAGCGTGCCGATGAAGCGGTTCGAGCGTCCGATGCTCGGCTTTCTCACCCGTGAGGAGATGCTCGCGCTGCTCGGTCAGCCGGGATCGGACTGGACATCCCAGCGGGATCATCTTCTGCTCGCTCTTCTTTACAACACCGGAGCGCGCGTGTCGGAGATCATCGGCGTGCGCATCGCCGATGTCGTCCTGGACGGCGGCGCCTGCGTTCACCTTCACGGGAAGGGTCGCAAGCAGCGGGCAGTACCGCTGTGGAAGAGCACGGTGAGCGAGCTGAGAGGCTGGCTGCGGAGGAACCCCTCACTGCGCGGCGAGTCGCCCCTGCTGCCAAACCGCAGCAGCCGCCCGATGACGCGCTCGAACGTGGAAAAGCGCCTGACTCTTGCCGTGCAGCGCGCGAGAGATC
>JAKAFQ010000735.1 GCA_021817875.1 Pseudomonadota bacterium | reverse complement strand
TGCAGCGCAGCGGTGTCATCGAGGTCGACCCCAAGACGCTCGCCACCTCGCGCCCCGGCGTCTTCGCCGGCGGCGACGCCGTCACCGGTCCGTCGATGATCGTGACGGCGATCGGCCAAGGCAAGCGGGCTGCGTTCTACATCGACCGCTACCTGAAGGGCGAATCGCTGAACGTGCCGTTCGACGGCGTCCTGGAAAAGGTGGCCAAGAAGCTCGTGCTCGAAGAGGCGGAAGATTTCGTGGAACGGCAGCCCGTTCCGCAACCGGTGCTGTCGCTTGAAGAGCGCCGGAAATCATTCGCCTGCTACGAGCAGGTCATGACCGAGGCGCAGGCACGGCAGGAGGCCCAGCGCTGCATGAACTGCGCGAAGTGCTCCCAGTGCATGGAATGCGTCAGCGTCTGCGCTCCGCATTGTATCGATTTCAGTCAGAAACCGATTCCACTATCGATCAATGTGGGTTCGGTGGTCCTTTCGACGGGCTTCGAGATTCTCGACCCGGCGACCAAGGAACTGCTCGGCTACGGCAGGTATCCCGACGTGATCAGTGGACCGCAGATGGATCGGTTGCTGGCGCCGACGCGCCCCTTCAACGGTGTGTTACGGCCTTCGGACGGCAAGGAACCGGAGAACATCGCCATCATCCTCTGCGTCGGGTCGCGCGATCACACGGTGTGCAATCCGCTCTGCTGCCGCATCGGCTGCATGTACTCCATAAAACATGCCCAACTCGCCATGGGAGCATTGCCGATGGCCGAGGTTACCATCTATACGATCGATGTTCGCGCTTTCGGCAAGGGTTATGACGAGTTCTACGAGCAGTCCAGGGCCATGGGGATTGAATTCGTCAAGGGCAAGGTTGCGCGAATCGAGCAACTTTCCAACGGCAACCTGGCGTTGCACTACGAAGACATGCTGGGCGAAGGCGGCATGAAGACCCGCGAACACGACCTCGTCGTCCTGACCGTGGGATTCCTGCCCAATACGGCTGCGTTTTCCCTCTACAAGGGGGACGAGTTGGCAGCGAACGACTTCGGCTATGTGCGCGAAGTCGATCCCATCGGCGAGCCGGCCCGCACCAATGTTGACGGCCTTTTCGCGGCAGGCGCCACCATCGGTGTGATGGACATTCCGGACACCGTGCTGCACTCCGGCGCGGCTGCGGCCCAGGCAGCCGCCTATCTCGAACGAACGAGGGGCGGGTAATGGCACAAAAACGACGAATCGGCGTTTACGTCTGCCACTGTGGCGGGAATATCTCCGACCATGTGAACGTAAAGGAAGTTGCAGATGCGCTCCTAGATGAACCGGGAGTCGAGGTCTCGCGGACCCATATGTTCACCTGCTCGGATGCTTCGCAACAGGAGATGATCGACGAGATCAAGGAAAAGAATCTGGATGGCCTGGTCATCGCCTCGTGTTCCCCGAAACTTCACGTGTTCACGTTCCGCGCCATGGCGGAACGTGCCGGGCTGAATCCCTACCAATACGTTCATGTCAATCTGCGTGAACAATGCTCCTGGGCGCACACGGGCGACAGAGTCGGCGCGACGGAGAAGGGAATAAACCTCGTGCGTGCGGGCGTGGCCAAGTGCGCCTTGACGCACCCCCTGACCGCAATTCGGATAGAAACCCAGCCACGCGTTCTGGTTGTCGGAGCGGGCGTGGCAGGGATGCGCGCCGCGCTCGCGCTCGCGGGAATGGGATTGTCAGTCTTTATTGTCGAGCGCGAGAACGAGCCCGGCGGCTGGGCGTCGCAGGCCGGACGGATGGGCCCCGACGATCGGTACGGTCCCGAGGTCGTTGCAAACCTGCTGGAGCAAATTCGGCATCACGAGAACATCGTTCTCCATACCAGCGCCGAACTGACGGCCAAGAGCGGTCATATCGGCGATTACACCGCGACGGTTCGCCTGCGCGGCAAAGAGGATGTTTCGCTCAACGTGGGGGCAATCATCGTCACGACGGGCTTCTCGCCCTATGAACCCCACGAGGGCGAATACGGCTGGGGCAAGCCCGGCGTGGTCACGTTGAAGGATTTTCGCCAGATGCTCGAGGCTGGCGATGGCCCGTTGACCTACAACGGAAAGCCGGTGCGGGATGTCGGTTTCATCTACTGTGTCGGCAGTCGCCAGACGAAAAGCGACACCTGCCCTGAGCCCAACACCTACTGCTCGCGGTTCTGCTGCATGGCCACTACGTTCAGCGCCAGCTTGCTGCACGAGTTCGAGAAGAAGTCCGGCCAAACCATTAATCAGTACCACCTCTATCGCGATGTCCGCACTTATGGGCACCTCGAAACCGTGTATACAAAAGCGCGCGCCGACGGGGCGCTCTTCCTGCGCTGGGATCCGAAAGAACCGCCGCGGGTAGAGCAGGGCAACGGCCGCCTGGCAATCAAAGTCAAAGATACGCTGTTGGGCGACGACGAGTTGGAGATCGGTGTCGACCTGGTGGTGCTCGCAACCGGCATGACTCCCCGGAAGAACGACACGCTTAACAGCGTGCTGAAGATACCCGAGAGCAAAGACGGGTTCTACAAAGAGATTCATATCAAGCTGCGGCCGGTCGAGACCGTCATTGACGGCGTATTCATCGCCGGAACCGCGCAAGGGCCCAAGAACCTGGTCGAAAGCGTTGCCTCGTCTCTGGCGGCGGTAGCCAAGACCGGTGGACAGCTGAAGAAAGGCTACGTCAACCTGGAACCGCTCATTGCGAAAGTCGATGCGGACAAGTGCATCTGGTGCGACGAGTGCCTCAAAGCCTGC
>JAKAFQ010000734.1 GCA_021817875.1 Pseudomonadota bacterium | reverse complement strand
CTTCGGCCTGGTGCAGGGCAAGGCGAACGAGATCGAGCCGGGCAAGCGGCCGCTGAGCTCCATGGCCCCGACCATCGTGCTGCGCGGCAAGCGGCTGTTCATGGTCACCGGCAGCCCTGGGGGCTCTACGATCATCTCGACCACGCTCGAGAGCTTCCTCAATGTCGTGGATTTCGGCATGAACGTGCAGCAGGCGGTGAATGCGCCGCGGGTGCATCAGCAGTGGTATCCGGATGTGGTGTTCGCCGAGCCGGGATTGATGAGCCCGAGCGTGGAGCGGCGGCTGCGCGCGATGGGCTACCGGTTCAAGATCGTCAAATCCTGGGGCGCGGATGAAGCCATCGTGGTCAATCCGCGCACGCACATGCTGGAAGGGGCCAATGACCGGCGTCGGCCCTCGGGGCTGGCCGCAGGCTACTGAGCGGGTGCGGCAAGCCGGCCTGCTCAGTCCGGCTTGCCGCCGAACTCCCCGGCGAGCACGGCCTTGAGCTGCTTCAGGTCGTGGATACGCTGCGCCGCCTTGCGCAGCGCCTGAATATCGACCTCGTGAGCCGAATACAGGGCGCGATACTCGAGCTCCGCCAGGCGCAAAGCATGGACGGTGCTGCGCCAGCGCGCCGCAAGGGTCTGGTGGGCCGCGGCCGACAGGGCGGCTTTCCAGCGGCTGTGGATATCCGAATTCATCTCGCTTACTCCCGGTTCGCGCGTATGTTCCCCGATTCGCGTGACAGTCTCGGGACACGGCCGTCGCAGCCGTGTTACAGCCAAAAGAACGGTTGAGCTAGTCCGAAGTTCCTCCCCGGTTTTGGGCAATTGGTAGTCAGCAGAGGCGGGTTTTTCCAGCATTTGGTGCATGAGGGCGAGCTCGATTTGGTGTCTTATCGTAGTCACTAAATAGTTGCACTTTGACATGTGGTGGGCTATATTTGGCTGCATGTCGCAACGAGGTGGCGCGGTTCATGTCGTCACCACACGGCGCCGCTACAAGGGCCGTGTGTACGCGACACATCTGCTGCGCAGGAGCTATCGGGAAGACGGCAAGGTCAAGAACGAGACCGTCGGCAACCTCTCGCACCTGCCCGAGCCACTGATCGAGGTGATTCGCCGCGCGCTGCACGGGGAGAGCTTTGTGCCCGTGGGCGAGCGGCTGCAGATCGTGCGCTCCAAGCCCCACGGTCACGTGCAGGCGGTGCGCGCGGCGATGCAGCGGCTGGGCTTTGAGTCCCTCATTGCCTCACACCCCAGTCCCGAGCGCGATCGAGTCTGCGCGATGGTGGTCGCGAGGGTGCTCTCGCCGCACACGAAGTTGGCGACCACACGCTGGTGGCAGAGCGTGACGCTGGCGGAGGAGTACGGCGTGGAGGCGGCCGATGAGGATGATCTTTACGCCGCGATGGACTGGCTGCTCGAGCGCCAGGGGGCGATCGAGCGCAAGCTCGCCGCCCGGCATCTGAAGGAAGGGTCGCTGGCGCTGTACGACCTTTCATCCAGTTATTTCGAAGGCTCGCACTGTCCGCTGGCGAAGCTCGGCCACAACCGGGACGGGAAGAAGAACAAGCTCCAGGTCAACTATGGGCTCCTGACCAACCAGGCGGGCTGCCCCGTGGCGGTCTCGGTGTATGAAGGCAACACGGGAGATGCCAAGACGCTGATGCCGCAGGTCAAGAAGCTGCGCGAGGACTTTGGCCTCGGGCAGCTGGTACTGGTGGGTGATCGAGGAATGATCTCGCACAAGGCGATCCAGGAGCTGCGCGAGCTCGAGGGCCTGGGATGGATCACCGCGCTCAAGAGCAGTCAGATCCGCACGCTCGTGGAAGGCGAAGCGCTGCAGCTGGGGCTGTTCGATGAGCGCAATCTCCTGGAGCTCACTCACCCGGACTACCCCGGGGAGCGGCTCATCGCCTGTCGTAATCCAGAGCTCGCGAAGCTGCGCGCCCACAAACGCCAGGCACTGCTTGAGGCGACGGAGAAGGAGCTCGAGAAGGTACGCGAGCGAGTCTCGCGCGGCAGGCTCAAGGGCGAGGCGGCGATCGGTGTGCGGGTCGGGCGCGTGCTCAACAAGTACAAGGTCGGCAAGCACTTCGCGCTCGAGATCTCCGACAATCGCTTCGAGTTCCAGAGGCTCCTGGAGCAGATCGCCGCCGAGGCGGCGCTCGATGGGATCTACGTGATCCGCACCGCCGTGCCGAAGAAGCGAATGTCAGCGGCCGATGCGGTCAGAAACTACAAGGCGCTCGCGAACGTTGAACGCGCCTTCCGCGCGCTGAAGACCGTGGACCTGAAAGTGCGTCCCATCCATCATCGGCTCGAGAACCGCGTGCGCGCCCACATCTTCCTGTGCATGCTGGCCTACTACGTGGAATGGCATCTGATCGATGCCTGGCGCCCCTTGCTCTTCGCCGACGAGGATCAAGCCGCCAAAGCCACGCGCGACCCGGTCGCTCCCGCCGAGCGCTCCGATGAGGCGCTCGAGAAAGTCCACTCGCACACGCTCCCCGACGGGACCGCCGTGCACAGCCTGCGCACCTTGCTCGAAGACCTCTCCACGATCGTGCGCAACACCTGCCGCACACCCGGACCTGTCGAACGCTCCGGCCTCTTCGAACTGACTACAGCTCCCACTCCCTCCCAGCGTCGTGCCCTGGAGTTGATTGACAAGATCGCCGCGTAGACAGAACCCCGACGTCCTCGCTGACTCCATGTCTATGAACCCAAAGGGAAACTTCGCTCTGCAGGCGGAGGAACTTCAGACTAAACAATAACTCCACA
>JAKAFQ010000733.1 GCA_021817875.1 Pseudomonadota bacterium | reverse complement strand
GCTGCGCCCCCGCAGGCGGCGCCAATCCAACAGCTGCGCGGCGCGCGGCGCGCCGCTCAGGGCTCGGCAGGCGCCGCAAGACCGCTTTCCGGCGGCGGCCGGTAGCGGAAATAGCGGTCCCGGGCGAGGCCGTGATACACCGGCTCGGCGATCAGCCCGGCGATGCGCGAGGCCGCGAGCGCCACCGCCATCATCGGGATCACCATCGCCGTGCCGTTGGTCATTTCCATCACGATGACGAAGGAGGTGATGGGCGACTGGGTGATCGCGGCGAGGTACGCCGTCATGCACAGCGCGATCAGCACCGCCATGGGCGCCCAGGAGAACAGCGCGTGCACCCATTGCGCGATCCCCGCCCCGATCGCGAGCGCCGGCGAGAACAGTCCGCCCGGGATGCCGGCGAGGTAGCTCACCAGCATCGCCACCCACTTGCTCATGCCGAAGGCCATGCTGAGCGGCGCGGTGCCGTGCAGCAGCTCGCGCGCCTGCTCGTAGCCGCTGCCCCAGGTCTGGCCGCGCGTCGCCACCCCGATCGCCGCGATCACCAGGCCGCTCGCGAACGCATACCACAGCGGCCTGCCGAGCCGGAACTCGCGCACCCTCGCCGGCATCCAGCGCTGCCAGTGCAGCAGCCCGTAGCTGAACGCCGCGCCCATCAGGCCGCAGCCGACCGCCACCACGATCACCGGCAGCGCAAACTCGATGCCGATGTGGCCCGTGACGTTGAGCTGTCCGAAGTACAGGTAGTTGCCCGCGAGCGCGAGCGAGGTGAGCCCGGAGAAGATGATCGCGGTGATCATCGTGCCGTTGGTGCGCGTCTCGAAGTCGCGGGCGAGCTCCTCGATGGCGAACACGACACCGGCGATCGGGGTGTTGAATGCGCCGGAGAGCCCCGCCGCGGCGCCGGCGATCAGCAGCCGCCGCTCGAGCTGCAGGGTCCGGCGCGGATAGAACCGCCGGGTCTCGGCCATGATGGCCGCGCCGATGTGCACCGTGGGGCCTTCGCGTCCGATGGTCATGCCGCCGAGAAAGGCCACCAGCGACACCAGGATCTTGCCGACGATGACCCGCACGCCGAACAGCCGGCGCATCAGCGTCTCATCGCCCTCCTCCCGCGGGGCATGAATGGCGGCGATGACCTGCGGGATGCCACTGCCCTCGCTGCCGTAGAACCAATGGCGGGTGGCATAGACGGCGAGCACCATCATGCCCGGGGTGATCAGGAAGGCGAGCCAGGCGCGCCCGTGGATCCAGTGCCGGAACAGCTCGTAGCAGTCGGTGCTCCAGCGCGCATACAGCACCGACATCAGGCCCACCAGCAGCGCCGCGCTCCACGGCAGCCCCACCTGCAGCCACAGCCGCCGGGTGTTGCTGTTGAGCAGGCGCTGGAAGCGATCGCCGAGCCGGTGCACGTGCAGGTGCAGGTGCACCGCGGGGGCATCGAGCGGCCCGAGCCGCTCGCGCGGGGGCGTGGGGTCCGGGGTGCCGCGCGGCGTGGGCTCTCGGGAGGCTGCCCCGGGCAGCGGCGAGGACGGTGTCGGTTCGGGCGATTCGGACACTGCGGGGTCGTTCTCGATCCACCTGGGGGCGCCGCGGCGGCCCCCATCGGGCATTCATCTTAACAAATCCACACGCCGAGTCGCCGGCTCAGGCACCGACGCCCGCCGCATCCGCGCCCGGCGCCGCGGCACGCGGCGGCAGGCGCAGGGTCACCCGCAGACCCCCTCCGGGGGCGTTGCTCGCCTCGATGTGCCCGCCGTGACAGCGCATGGCGCGCGCGGCGATCGCGAGCCCGAGGCCCTCGCCGCCGCCCTGGCGGTCGCGCGCCGCATCCACGCGGTAGAAGGGCTCGAAGATCGCCTGCAGATCCTTCTCCGGCACGCCCGGCCCGTGATCGCGCACCGTGACGCAGATTCCTTCGATCGCCCGCGCGCGCACCGTGATGGCCGTCCCCGCGGGGCCATGGCGTACGGCATTGCGGATCACGTTCTCGAATGCGCTGCGCAGCAGCTCCGGGTCTCCCGCGCTCGGCAGCGCTCCGTCGGCCTCGAGCCGCACCGAGCAGCCGCGCGCGTCGGCCTCGATGCGCACATCCGCCACGATCTCGCGCAGCAGCGTCCCGACATCGAGCGGCACGCCCTCGACCGGCGCCCCGTGGCGCTCGAGCCGCGCGACCTTGAGGATGCGCGCGATGAGCTGCTCGAGCCGGTCGGCCTCGCGCTCGATCCTCGCGAGCTGCCGCGGCACGTCCTCCTCACGGGAGGCGAGCGAGAGCGCGAGCTGCAGCCGGGTGAGCGGCGAGCGCAGCTCGTGCGAGACGTCCCGCAGCAGCTGCTGCCTGGACTCGAGCAGGCCCTGGACCCGCTCGGCCATGGCATCGAAATCCGCCGCGAGCCGCGCCAGGTCGTCTTGACGGCGCTTCAGGCCCGGCCGCACCCGCACGTCGAGGTCGCCGCCGGCCATGCGCCGCGCCGCCTGGCGCAGCCGCTCGATCGGTCCGACCAGGTAGCGCGCGAGCAGGAAGCAGATCACCGTGCTCACCACCAGCGCCACCGCGAGCGTGGTGCCGGCCACCCCGGGCAGCCCCAGGGCGCCGAAGAACAGCAGCGGGTGATGGTGCAGCTCGGTGACCACCACCTGGAAGGTGCGCCCCGAATGGGTCATCAGCACCAGCGCGCCGCTGATCGGCGGAGCGGCCGGGGCCTGCGGCCGGCCCGGGACCGGCTGCGGCGCGAAGAACGGCCGCAGCAGCGCCGGCAGCGGCCGGCC
>JAKAFQ010000084.1 GCA_021817875.1 Pseudomonadota bacterium | reverse complement strand
GTTCTGCCAGGTCGCAGCCACCGAAGTGGGCACACTGTAGAGCTTCGATCGCGTGTGGGTCAGATACCGCACGCCATCCGGCTTGAACGTGTACGCCCAGCGCTCATGCAGGTGAGCGCCCCGGAAAGCCCAGTACTGGTAGACACGCCCGTCGGTGAAGTGCAGCCGCAGATCCACGGCGCGCACCTGATAGTACGGATTGAAGCCGAGCGAGCGCACATTGACGCTGGCGCGGACGGCCAGCTTCCACGACCCTGCCAAGGCAGGACAGCTCTGGGCACTCGCGGTTGCCGGCAACGCCGCGAGCAGCAGCGACACCAGCCACGCGCCGCGGCACCGTCCAGGCCAGGAAACAGGCAAGGGAGACCGGGCCCGCCTTTTTCGACTCACTGCGCACCGTCCCGCGCTCATGAGCGCGCTCCCGGTGGATGCGCACCACTGCCGATCCGGCACACGGCGCGGGTCGCCCGTGGCACAGCCCGACCCTGGAGCGGATTGTCGCGGAATTCGCCGCCGGAAAGCTGTTTCATCCATTCACCCGGTTGGCCATGTGCTGCAGATCGCCGGCACGGTAACAGCTCCAATTGGCTTTCAGCAGCGGAAAGAGCGCTCGTATGGATCCCTCGTGACGGCCGGCCATATGTGGAGTCAGAATGAGGCGCGGCACCTCCCAATAGCGGTGCTCCGGACCCAGCGGCTCATCGTTCACCGCATCGAGCGCCGCACCGGCGATGCGTCCGCGACGCAATGCGTCGATGAGGGCGTCATCATCCACGAGACTTCCCCGGGCCACGTTGATCAGGAACGACGTGGATTTCATGGCCGCGATGACCTCCCGGCCGAAGAGTCCGCGTGAGCTGGCGTCGGCCGGCGCGAGCAGCACGACGTAGTCCGCTTCCGCCACCGCATCGCGAAGCGCCTCCCGCGGCCGGATGAGGTCAAACCCCGCCACCTCGCGCACGGTCCGACTGATCCCTTCGACTCTCATTCCGAGCGCCTTGCACTTCAGGCCGAGCGCCGCGGCGATCGCGCCCACCCCGACGATCAACAGCGTCGAGCCGGCGAGCAGTCGCGCGTTCCAGGGCTGCCATGCGTGCGCCGCCTGATTCCGCACGGCGCGCGGCAGATCGCGCCCGAGCGCCAGCATCATCGCGAGGGCGGCCTCGGAGACCGGTGTCCCATGGAAACCCCGCGCGTTGCTGAGCACGATGCGCCGCGCCGCCGCCTCATCGAGCTCGATCCGGTCCGTGCCGGATATCAGAGCCTGTATCCAGCGCAGCGAACGCGCCGCCTCGAGCAGTCGGCGCTCGGCGAAGAAGGTGAACAGCACTTCGATGTCCGGGATGAACCGCAGCGCCTCGTCGACATCGTGCGCAGTCGTCAGCTCGATGCCGTCGAATCCGGAAAGCTCACCGACCAGGTCCCGGGTCATCGCCGCGTCGGGCGGCACCAGCAGCATCGCGCGGACCATGGAAGCTCTCTGCATGTCTGCCTCACGCGAGTTCAAAAATGCGCTTCTCGGTGCGGTGCAGCGGCTCAGGCATGCCGTCGGTCACCAGCACGTTGTCACAGAGCGAGGCGAAGGACTTGCCCACGACCGCGGGCGGGTGGACGGCAAGACACATGCCGGCCGCCAGCGCCATGGGCTCGTCCTCCCGGATGAGGGGACGCTCCACCAGGTCGTAACCCTGGCCATGCGCGTAGAGGCGTCGATCGGCGGCGATTCCCTCGGCGGCCGTATACTCCCGATATCGCCGATCGATCTCGCTGCACGACGCCCCCGCACGCAGCTGTCCGATGAGAAATTCCTGCAGCCGGCTCGCCTTCTGGAGAGACTGCTGCAACTCCGGCCAGGCCGAACCGAAGACGATCGTGCGCGACAGTTCGACGAAATAACCGTCGGGGCTTCCATTTTCGATCAGGATGGACAGGGCGTCTCCGGCCTCGATGCGCCGGCCCTGGTTTTCATCGCCTCGGATGAACGCGGGCGTGCCCCGTGAAGCCGAGCCGGTGAGCACGATCCCGAAATGACCGCCTCTTCGCCTGGCCTCGTACTGCGCAACAGCCGCGACATCGAGGTCGCGCATGCCGACCTTGACCTGGGACAGCACCGCTGCGAAGACCTCGTCCTGCAGGCGCGCCGCCGCACGAATGCGCACCTGTTCTTCGTCGCTCTTGACGGCCTTGGCGCCGTCGAAAAACTCGCTGTCATCGATGACTTCGATCGTACCGTCCTGGTCGAGGGTGTTGAAGAACCCCGACGGCATGCCGCCGCCGTTGATCACCGCGATCCGCCGACAGCCATGCCTGCGCAACACGTCGGCGACGATTTTCGCCTCGTAACCCTGCGTGAAGTGCACCGAGGGAAAGGTCGACACCGAGTACACTTCGCCCACGCCGGCGTAGCCCGGCTGCTCGCCATCGAGCTTGCGGTATTCCCCTGCCGCCCCGTGTTCCACGACGGTCATCAGGTCATCGCGGTGCGCGACGACGATGCGACGGTAAAAGAGCGAGGAGTCAGTCAGCCAGCGCAGATATCCGGAGAGGTCGTTGTCGCTCCCGAATATCACGAGCGCGCCGGCGTCCAGTTCCCGCAGCCTGGCGCGCACGAGCGCGGCACGCCGGTTCAATTCGCTCCTGGAGATGGACGGCAGACGATGTTCCGCTGGCATGGTTGCACCTTGATCTCACGGTTGATTCAGGTCGTCTGCCGGTGCAGCCGCCGCCTGCGCGCCTGTCAGCGCGGCACTGCCGGCTGCGCGCGGGTCGTGTCCCGCGGTGTTGCATCGACGCGCCGCGCCACGGACAGGCGGCCAACCGCGGTCGACCCCCGCCGGCAGACGGAAATCCTGCCGCCCCATCGCGCCCCCGGATTCGTCACGCCGCGACGGCCACTACGGCGGACATTGTACTGCAAACGATTACACCGACAAGCCTGTCGGAACGGGAACGGCTATACGCCAATCGGGTCCGCCTGCGCTTCGACCAACCCGCTGTCGGCCCACCTCGATGCACCGCCGTGCAGCCTCATTCCCGCCACGATGTGCGGTGACGCCCGATGCCACGGCGCCACCGGCGCATGCCGCAAGGTCGCCGCCGCCTCGAGCGGCTCGGCCACTGTCCCTTCCTCGGCCCCGGCTACGCGGTCGACGTCGACCATCGGGGCCGGCTCAAGCGCGGCCATGGCTCGCCGCGTCCGAACTTCCGGGACGCGAGCCGGGGATCTGCGGGCAGGCCACCGGGGGCAGTCCGAACACGCGACGCGCGTTGTCCGCCTCGATGGCCGCTCGCTCGGAATCCGACAGCGGAAACGCGCTGATGCGCTCGACGGCCGCCTTCGCGTCCTCGAACGGGTAATCTGCCGCGAACAACACGCGTTCGATGCCCAGCGTGTCAATCGCGAGACGCAGCGCCGGTGCCCAGTTCATGCCGCTGGTGGTGACGCAGAAGTGCTCGCGGAAGTACTCACTCGGCCGGCGTTGCAGCGGACGAGAGCGGCGTCCCCAGCCGCCGCCATAGCCATGATGGGTGTCGATGCGGTCGAGAAAGAACGGAATGCCCTCGCCCATGTGACCGATGACCAGACGCAACCGGGGATGGCGGTCGAGCGTGCCGCCGAAGATCAGGCGCAACGCGTGCAGGCCCACTTCGGCCGCGTAGCCCCAGATCGCCCCGACCAGGCCGTGGTCGAGGTAAGGCGCCACCATCGCGGGCGAAGGCGCCCGCGGATGAATATAGATCGGTACGTCGAGCCGCTCGGCAGCATCCAGAATGGGCTCGAAGCGCTCGGCATCGAGGTACTCGCCACCCGTATGGGAGTTGATCACCGCGCCACGCAAACCGAGAGTGCGCACGGCTCTCTCCAACTCGGCCGCGGCAAACACCGGATCCTGAGGCGGGATCGCCGCCAGGCCCGCAAATCGGGTCGGATGGCGTGTGACGGCCGAGGCGAGCCGGTCATTGGCCAGCATCGACAGCTCGCGCGCCTCGCCGGCATCGAACATCTGGACTCCAGGGGAGGCGAGCAGCAGCAGCTGCATGTCGATGCCCGTCGCATCCATGTCCGCAAGCCGCAGGTCACCGAGGTCCGTGAGGACCGGCAGCCAGGGGGGCGGCCCTGCCCGCCCGGAGCGGGGCGCCGGTGCAGTCAGTCCGAAAACGAATGCTTCGCCCGGCTCCTCGTCCAGACGGCCACCGAGCACACGCCGGGCCGCTGTCCAGACTTCCGGCAGCGTGAAGCCCTCCTCAACCGCTATGCGCCGCGCGGGCGGTCGGACAGTCCTCGAGTGCGCATCTGGCGCCAGGCTCATGGTGGCGGCCCCCCGGATCTGCGGATGTCTGCGTCGGAGACTAGCGCGCCCGTTGATTAGAATCAACGTTCTGATGCAAATGCAGACTCATCCGCCGAAATTCCGCGGCGCTCACGCCGACCCGCATCGGCCGACTCGCGCGTTGCCCGGCATTGCCGTGCACCTCAGCGCGCCCAGTGCAGACGAGAGGGCCCGATGTTGTACTCGCCGCGCCGATCGTCCCGCCGTGATGACGCCCAGGCTGCCTCATCCAGCGCTTCTTCCGACATACGCGTCGCAGGCGCGGTCCCCGGCAACGCAACCACGGAGCGCCGACCGGAGGCCGTGACCGGTCCGGCCCAAGAAGCGCGTCAACGGCACCGGGACATGGCCGATTCAGCAACGAACGCGACGGCGGGACTAGATGAGATGCCGCGGCAGGATGGGGAGTGATCGCAGCCGCCGTCCAGTCGCGTTGAAGATGGCGTTGGCGATCGCGGCGTTCATCCCGCTCGGTCCGAGCTCACCGACGCCCTTGATCCCCATCGGGTTGATCACGTCGTCCCGCTCCTCGAGCAATATCGCGGTGACGGACGGCACGTCAGCATTGACGGGGATGAGGTAATCGGCGAATGATCGGTTGATATAGCGGGCCGAACCCGGGTCGACGAGGGTTGCTTCGTGCAGGGCGCTGCCGACGCCCCAGATCATGCCGCCGGTGAGCTGGCTGGTGGCCGTACGTCGGTTCATGATAGTGCCCGCGGCGAACACGCCGAGCACACGCGAAACCCTGATCTCGCCGGTCACGACGTGAACCTGCACCTGCACAAAGTGCGCGCCGAGGGACAGGGCGACGTGCGTCCTGCCATGCATGCCACCGCCGAACGCCGGGATGCCTTGGCTAAGCCGCTCGATCGCACCGGGCGCAGCATCCGGAACGATGTAGGCCCCCTCCGCTTCCACCCGTCCGCCGAGGCGGCCGACCAGCGTGGCGATCGGCAGGCGTGTGCCGCCGGCCACGAGACAACCATCGATCAGCCGAGCCGCATGAGGCGACCGGTCCGTTTCGAACAGTGGCTCCTGCCGCGCCGCTTCGAGCAGCCGATCGCGGATCAGCGCGCAGGCATGGGTGACCGCATTGCAGGTCGTTGCGGTGCCGTTTGAAGCCGCCGCGATGTTGCTCGGTGGAAGCCGCGTGTCGCCGAGCTCGACCTCGACTTTCGCGATCGGGAGCCCGAGTGCCGCCGCCACGGCCTGAGCGATGACGGTGTACGCGCCATTGCCGATCTCGTGGAATGCGAGTTGCACGTGTGCGCGTGCTTCACCGTCGAGCGAGACCCGCGCCGCGGACGCACCCAGAACAGCCGGATAGGCGGCCGCGGCGCAGCCATAACCCACTCGCCATTCGCCCACCCGGCGCGTGCCGGGTTGCGTCGGCCGGTCGCTCCAGCCGAATTGGCGTGCGCCTTCATCGAAGCAGCGCACCAACGACCGGGAGGTAAAGCCGCGCCCGTCGATCGGATCCCGGTCGGTGTCGTTGCGGCGGCGCAGCTCGATCGGATCGATGTGCAGCGCGTGCGCAAGCTCGTCCATCGCGCTTTCCAGCGCGAACATGTACGGGAGCTCAGCCGGGCACCGCATGAATCCCGGTGTATTGCGATCCGCATGGACGATCGAGACCTCGGTGCGGATATTGGCGCATGCGTACATGCGTGCCGTGACTTCCGTCCCCGCGACGCTGTAGGTCGAAGGGCGCGACGTGATCTCCGTGCCTTCGTGGATCAATGCGAGCAGACGGCCATCGCGATCCGCCGCCAGACGGACATGATGGCGCGTTTCCGCACGGTAGGTATTGATGGTGAACGCCTGCTCCCGGCGCGTGACGAGCTTGACCGGCCGGTTGAGCCGCCGCGCCGCGAGCGCGCACAGTGCGGTGCGCGGCGTGCCGGAGGTCTTGCCGCCGAATCCTCCACCGCAGAAACGTGACACGACCCGGATGTGCCCGACCGGAATCCCAAAGCAGTCCGCCAGGTATCGGCGATCGAGCACGAACTGGCTCGGCTCGTGCACCGTCAGCCGGTCCCCTTCCCACCAGCAGGTGGTGGTGAGCAATTCGATCGAATTGTGATGCTGCGTCGGCGTCGCGTAGTCCGCGGCAATGCGGACCGGGGCGGACGCATAAGCGGCATCGGCGTCTCCGGTCCGCGGATCCTCGTGGCGCGGGTTGACCTCCCTGACGCGCCGGTGCTGCACACCCGGGGAATCGAAGCCGGCCGCGGCGCTCGAGGGCTGGTACTCGATACGCAGGCAGGCGGCTGCCTCGCAGGCGGCTTCGTAGCTCTCGGCGACGATCAGGCCGATGATCTGGCCATCGTGCATGACTCGATCATTCTCCACCGTCGTGGTGGACAGCCCGGCGAATGCCTGCGGCGTTTTGATGCAGCCCGCGACGTTCTCGTGACTGAGCAGCAGGAGAAAACCGGGCACTGCTTCGGCTGCGCCAGGGTCGATCCGGACGATGCGGCCGAGGGCGATCGTCGAGGTCAGCAGGACCGCGTAGGCGGTTCCCGGCGCAGGAACATCCGACGGGAAGAGCGCCATTCCCGTGACCTTCGCGAGCGCATCGACACGGGGCAGCGGCTCGCCGATCCTGGCGGAAGACGTCTCAGTCATGGGCAATGTCCAGGGCGGCCGCCTGGTGAATGGCCGCGACCAGCGCGCGCTTGCCCATTTCGACTTTATACGCCGTATCGGACCGCACGACTGCCTCCCGAAACGCAGCCTCCGCCGCGTCCCCTGCCGCATCCGCCGGGCGCATGCCCACCAGAGCGGCCTCTGCCGCGCGCGAGCGCCACGGCACGGTGGCGACGCCGCCGAGGCCGACGCGCACCTCGCGGATCACGTCACCCTCCAGATCGAGCGCGACCATCGCGGACGCCTCGGCAAACTCATACGCCGCCCGGTTGCGCAATTTCACGAAGGTGGATCGCTTCAGACAGGCAGAGTGCGGCACCCGGACAGCGACGATCAACTCGCCCGGCGCGAGAACCGTCTCACACTCCGGCGCCGCGCCCGGCAGCCGGTGCAGCCCGTCGATGGGCACGGACCGTCCGCCCTCGGGTCCGATGACCACGGCGCTTGCCTCCAGTGCCGCCAGCGCCGGCGCGAGGTCGCCCGGATAGCTCGCCATGCAGGCCTCGCTGGTGCCGAGCACGGCGTGCGACGTCGCCATTCCGGCAATCGCCTGACAGCCGCTGCCCGGGATACGGCGATTGCACCGAGCCCAGCTGATGTCGCGGTAATAAGGGCAGCGCGTACGCTGCAGGAGGTTCCCGGCGATGCTCGCCATGTTGCGCAGCTGCGGACTCGCCGCCTGTTCCAGAGCGGCGACGATGGCCGGAGCCTCGCGACGCAGCAGCGGATGGCGGGCGACCTCCGCCATGGTCGCGAGGCCGCCTATGCTGATGATGCCGTCAGCATCACGCGAGATCGCGCGGTAACCCGGCCGCAGCGCCCGCAGGTCCACCAGCCGCCTGGGTGTCAGGACATCCAGCTTTGCCAGATCGAGCAGCGTGGTGCCGCCGAAGAAAGCCATCGCGGCGCCGCCGGCTGCCCCGAGCAGATCGATCGCCTCCTGCGGAGTCCGCGGGCGGCTGTAGGCGACCGGCCGCATCTCAGTCTCCCATTTTTTCCGCCGCGTCCAGCACTGCGCTGACGATCTGCGGATACGCGGCACAACGGCACAGGGTGCCGCTCATCCATTCGCGCACCGACGAGGCGTCGCTTGCGCCTCCGCCGCGAACACAAGCGATGGCCGCCATGATCTGACCGGGAGTGCAATAACCGCACTGCAGCGCATCGTGGTCGATGAAAGCCTGCTGCATCGGGTGAAGTTTCTCCGGCGAGCCCACCCCTTCGATCGTGGTCACCGCGGCATCCTCGAGCGACGCGGCGAGCGTCAGGCAGGAGAGAACCGCTTCGCCGTTCACATGCACCGTACAGGCACCGCACTGGCCGTGATCGCAGCCCTTCTTGGTCCCGGTGAGTCCCAACCGCTCGCGCAACAGATCGAGCAGCGTCACGCGCACATCGTGCTCGACGGAATGAAACCGGCCGTTGACGGCAAATCGGCTGGTGACCGTCGAACGGGCATCCCGAACCGCCTCGCCTGACTCGCCATCCGCCGACAGCGGCCCTGCCGCGGTCAGAGCGGAACGGCTTTCCGGCGCGCTCGAGTGCCCGTCGTTCATGTACAGTTTTCGCCCCCTTGCCGGCGTCACATATTAGAGGTAGCCTTCTAAAATGCAAGATCCGGTTCCACCGGACGGCGACATCCGCCCGTTCATTGACCAACGGAGACGGCATTGTTGAGCTCTCAACAGCATCATCCGGCTCCAGGCGGGCGAGCGACCGGGGCCGGCGCGGACGTCATCGACGTGCATCATCACGTGTTGCCGCCGGCGTATCTGGCGCAGAACAGCAGTGAGGTCACGAAACGCGCTCCCGGCTTCCAGCAGGTGCTGCAGTGGACACCGGAAAAATCGCTGGCCGACATGGATGCGGGCGGCGTCGGAACGGCGGTGCTGTCCATGCCGTCGCCGATCTGGTTCGGTGATGTCAGGCAGGCGCGCGACCTGGCGCGGCTCTCGAACGACTATTCGCGACAGCTGGCGCGTGCGCACCCCGGGCGCTTCCAGGTGTTTGCCACGTTGCCGATGCCGGACGTCGCGGGCTCGATCGACGAGCTCGATCACGCGCTCGCGGCCGGCGCGCTGGGCGTGCTGTTGTTGAGCAACTACGACGACAGATATCTCGGCGAGCCCCGGTTCCGGCCCGTGCTCGAAGAACTCGATCGTCGGCGGGCGACGGTCTATGTGCACCCGACCGCGGCCAGCTGCTGCCAGCAGCTCGTTCCGCAGCTTGCGCCGGCTTTTCTGGAATTCCCGTTCGACACGACCCGCACGATCGCGAGTCTGCTGTACACCGGGTCGTTTTCCGCGTTCCGCAACATTGCATGGATCTTCTCCCACGGCGGCGGCGCTCTCCCTTACCTGGCGGATCGGCTGAGCCAGTGGGCCAAGGCGCGGCCCGACCTCGCGGCGCTGCTGCCTGATGGTCCGATGGCCGAGCTGCGCCGGCTCCACTTCGACACTGCGAGCGTGACCAATCAATACGCGCTGCAGCCACTGTTGGCCTTTGCCGGGCCCGACCGGATTCTGTTCGGCACCGACTTCCCGTTCGTTTCCGCGGCGCCACAGCTCGCGGAGCTGGCCGGCAACCGTCTCGAGCCCGCGACGCTGAGCGCCATCCGGCGCGGCAATGCGGCACGATTGCTGCCCGCGTTGCGCCGCTGAGCTCGGCGAGCCGGCGGCGGCAGCGACGAGTCGGTGTCGGAAACGGGACTGCCGCAGCCGACTGCCCGGGCAGCTCATGCTTGTCGATGTAAACGATTGCATGTTATAGAAGAGCAACGGCGGGGCGATCCAGGTCGTCTCGCCCCCCCATGGCCGGGAGACAGTCGACATGAGAACAGTGTTCGCAGCCGTCGCGGCAGCGGTCTTGACGCTCGGGCCGGTGACACCCGGCTGGGCGGGGAATGCCCCTCGGGTACACCTCGCTCAGGGCTGGCTGCAAGGCCGCGCGCAGGGTCCGGTGGATGTCTTCCTGGGCATACCCTATGCCGCACCGCCGGTCGGCGCGTATCGCTGGCGGGCGCCGCGGCCGGCGCAACCCTGGCATGGCTTGCGCCGCGCGGATCACTTCGGCGCCAGCTGTTCGCAGCCGGTGGTGCGCAATGGCTTTGGACCGTGGACGCCGGAGTACTTTCCCCATGGCGCCGTCAGCGAGAACTGCCTGTACCTGAACGTCTGGACACCCCGCAAACGCACCGGCCCCATGGCGGTGCTGGTGTGGATTCCCGGCGGCGGTTTCATCGGCGGCTCAGGTTCGGTACCGGTCTACAACGGTGCCCGGCTTGCCGCGCGCGGTATCGTGGTGGTGTCGATCAACTACCGGCTCGGTCCGTTCGGGTTCCTCACCACCCCGGCGCTGGCAGCCCAGGCGCGCCGGGATCACGAGCCGCCCGGCAACTACGGGCTGCAGGACGTCATTGCCGCGTTGCGATGGATACAACAGAACGTCGCGGCATTCGGCGGCACTCCGCGGCAGGTCACGATTGCCGGTCAGTCGGCCGGTGCCATCACCGTGCAGGATCTGCTGGTCTCGCCCCTGGCGATGGGGCTGTACCAGCGGGCCATCGCCGAAAGCGGTTTACCGACTACGGTCCCCAGCGTTCATCTCGCTCAAGCGGAGCGGGCTGGCGAGGCCTTCATGCGCGCGCACGGAATCGGCACCTTGGCCGCTTTGCGGGCATTGTCGCCTCGGGCGCTGCAGCCCGCCGGCGCATTCATGTCCGGACCGCGATTCTTTCCCATCATCGACGGCGAGGTGGTGCCTGCCGCCGTCGACCGGTTGATCGGCGACGGTCGCGCACGGCAGGTGCCGGTGCTCATCGGCATGAATGCGAACGAGCGCTCGGCCTCCTCGCCGCTCACCCGGACCCTGAGCGGTCGGCTCTGGCAGGCGTTTCTGCGCAGGAATTTCGGCGCCATGGCGCCGACCTTCGCGCGGCTGTACCCGGACAGGACCGCCCGCCAACGGGCTCGGGCGAAGCGCGCCCTGCAGACCGACCTCGGGCGCGCCGCACTGTACCACTGGGCCCGGCTGTGGCTCGGGCACGCGCAGACCCCCGTCTATGCCTATCTGTGGACCCATGCGGAGCCCGGTCCGCAGTCGGCAAAATGGGGGGCGTTTCATACGTCCGAGGTGCCGTATGTCTTCGATACGCTCGATCGGTCGCCGGGCCGGCCGTTCACGGCGGCCGACCGGGCCATTGCGCGGCGGATGTCCGCGTACTGGGTCGATTTCGTGAAGACCGGCAGTCCCAACGGCCCGGGCCTCCCGACCTGGCCGCGCCTGGCGCATCCTCAGGGTCCGATCATGCGGCTGGGCGCCCGGATGACGCCCGAGCCGATGTTGCCGCATCGCGTGCTGAGCGCGATGCGGACATTCATGGCCCGCGGCGGCAAGACCGGACTGTTCTGAGCGCCACGCGTGCTTCAGCGGGGCGATCCGAATCGCGAGCGATTCGGCTGTGCTGCATGAACTCCTTGCCCGAACCGCGACCGTGGATGGCATTCCGACCATTCCCCGCCGGCCGCAGCGGTTGCATCTGTAATCGTTTTCAGTAAGATCGGCATGCTCTACAGC
>JAKAFQ010000732.1 GCA_021817875.1 Pseudomonadota bacterium | reverse complement strand
GCGCGATACCTTTGCGCGCCACCAGCAGGTCATCCTCGACGCCTACATCGCGGAATGCCAGAGCCTCGCCGAGCGGTTGTCGCAGACCGAAGGCCACGTGCGCGTCTCGGAGGGGCTGACCCAGCGGATCGAGGATTACATGCGACTCGCCCCCGGCGCCCGCACGCACACGCCCGGACGACAGGACCACATGCCTTACAGGCTGTTCCTGACGCAGATTGCCGAGCGCTTGCACTACACCCGGGAAGGGCGGGCCAATGCCTACGACGATGCGCGGCAGCTGCGCGATGACGTGCAGCTGATCGCCGAGAGCCTCCTCGCCCACAAGGGCGCCCACGCCGGGCTGTTCTACATCAGAAGGTTCCTGCGCCGCATCGACACGTTCGGCTTCCATCTGGTGAGCCTCGACGTGCGCCAGCACGCGAGCGCGCTGCACCGGATCATCGCCCAGGCCAGCGATGATCCGGGCTGGCCGCAGCGCCCCGGCGCCGAGCGCACCCGTCTGCTCGCCGAGGCGCTCAACAAGGACGCCGGACCGCGAGTGGAGCTCGATGCGCTCGGCAAGCGCAATCTGGCGGTTTTCGAGGCGTTCGCGCAGATCCGGCATCGCTACGGACCGCGGTCGGTCGGCTATTTCGTCGTCAGCGGCACCGAGGGTCCCGACGATGTGCTCGCGGCCCTGCTGCTCGCCCGTTGGGCATCGGCATACGACAAGAACACCAACCAGGTGACGCTCGACATCGCCCCCCAGTTCGAGTCGATCAGCGCCCTGGAGCACTGCGGCGAGATCCTGCGCGAGCTGCTCGCCGAGCCCGCCTACCGTCGGCACATCGAGGCCCGCGCCGGATCTCAGGGCGTGCTGATCGGTTATTCCGACAGCAACAAGGAGGCGGGTCCGTGCGCCTCACGCTTTGCGATTCACCAGGCCCAGTCCGCGCTCGCCGAGACCATTGCCTCGGCTGGCGTACGCTACGCCCTCATGCACGTGCGCGGCGGGAGCATCGCCCGCGGCGGCGGCCGGATCGACACCCTGGTGCAATCCGCGCCGGCGAGCGCCATCAACGGCGTGCTGCGCCTGCGAGAGCAGGGTGAGACCATCAAGCAGGGCTACGGGCTGCGGCCGATTGCGATGCGCACTCTGGAGCGGGCGTTCAACACGCTCAGCCTGGCAACCGCTGGCCGCGGCGCGCAGGCAACGTCGTCTGCCCACGTGGAATGCGCCGCGACGATCGCCGCGGCCAGCCGCGACGCTTACCGCCATCTGGTGTACGAAGAGAGCGATTTCCACGAATTCTTCCAGGCGGTCACGCCGATCGACGTCATCGAGCGCATGCAGGTCGGCTCGCGCACGATGCATCGGCGCGAAGGCGCCGGGCTCGAGGGACTGCTGCCGGTGCCATGGGTGTTCGCCTGGACGCTCACCCGCCACATGCTGCCCGGCTGGTTTGGAGCGGGCACGGGACTTGACGCGGCCATCGCGCGGCACGGAGCATCCCGGCTGCGCGAGGCGTGCACCGAGTGGTTCTATCTGCGCAACCTCATCGATGACCTCGAAGCGACGCTGGCGCGCGCGGACCTGCAGATCGCTGCCGCCTATGACGTCCTGGTGCCCGTGCGACTGCAGCACTTCGCAGAGGCGATCCGTGCCGAATTCCAACGCACCCGCGAGCGGGTGCTGTGGCTGAAGGATGCCGCGGATCTGCTCGACGGCGACCCGATGCTGCAACGCGCCATCCGGCTGCGCAATCCGTACATCGACCCGATGAACCTGATGCAGGTGAACCTGCTGGCGCGCTGGCGCGCCGGGGGCCGCGCCGACCGCGACCTGTTCGAAGCGCTGCTCTCCAGCGCGAGCGGCATCGCGCAGGGACTGCAGAGTACCGCCTGAAGGCTGGCCGGAGGTTTCCGGATCCGTGAATACCGACATCGCCGTCCGTCCCGCCCGCGAGGCCGACATTCCCCGGGTGCTCGGGTTCATCCGCGAGCTGGCCCGATACGAGCGCCTGGAGCACGAAGTCATCGCCACCGAGGACGACCTGCGCGAGGCGTTGTTCGGGGCGCGCCGGTACGCCGAAGTGGCCTTCGCGTGCGTCGACTCGGAGCCGGTGGGCTTCGCGCTGTTCTTTCACAACTTCTCGACCTTCAGGGGTCGCCCCGGCATCTACCTGGAGGATCTGTTCGTGCTGCCGCAGATGCGCGGCAGGGGCGTCGGCCGCAGGCTCCTCGAATGGCTCGCCGGCATCGCCCTCGAGCGGCGCTGCGCCCGGCTGGAGTGGGCGGTGCTCGACTGGAACACGCCCTCCATCGCCTTCTACGAGAGTCTCGGCGCGGTGCCGCTCGACGAGTGGCGCACCTTCCGCCTGACAGGTGCGGCGCTCGAGCGGCTCGGCCGGCAATCCCTGCCGGACTTCCGGGGCTGACCCCGGCGGCTCGCCCGCGCCGGCGCGGCACCGGCCGCGGCTGAACGCGCGCTGAACGAATCAGTCAACTCCCGCGACGGCGTGCACTGAGGTAAGCTGCCCGCAACGGAGGCACCTGTCATGCAACTACGCTCTCGCCTGTTCACGGCCCTGGCCGGCATCCTGCTCGCGTTCACGACGGTCGCGGCGCACGCCCAGGCCCAGGAGGAAGGGCAATTGCTGCTCGCCACCCATGTTCTTCAGGACCTGCAGGGCACGCGCGACCAGAGCATTCCGAGCTGGTTGCTGCAGCGCGCCTACGGCATCGCCGTCATTCCGGGCCTCACCAAGGTTGCGTTCTTCTTCGGCGGA
>JAKAFQ010000731.1 GCA_021817875.1 Pseudomonadota bacterium | reverse complement strand
GAACTGACGGTGGGCGCCGTTGCCGCGCCGGTTGGATGTCTTATACTGTGGCGGCTGCGGTGCAGCCGCGCGCCGAGGTGGTGGAATAGGCAGACACGCGGTCTTGAGGGGGCCGTGCCGCAAGGCGTAGGAGTTCAAATCTCCTCCTCGGCACCAACGAATGATGACGCGCGTCCGCCTGGCCCGCCGGGCGGACGCTTGCGAGTGGCGCAGGGCGGGCGACCGGGCGACGTAGCCAAGTGGTAAGGCAGGGGTCTGCAAAACCCCCATCACCGGTTCGAATCCGGTCGTCGCCTCCAACGAATCAGATACGAAACCGGGTCAAAAGTGGCTCGGTTTCGTGCTTTCTTGACAGATCTTGCAATCAGCGCTATAGTCCCTTACGCGGCTCTTCCGATACTACTAGTGGGTGCTCGTGTACGATCCGGCCGTAGGGGGGTCGGTTTCATCGCGAATGTCAAGGGCCGGTGGGGTTCCCTAGAATCGTCGCGCCCCGGATCGCCGGATGGGTTGCGCTCACCGCTCGCGCGGTACCCGCGACCGCCGGACGAACAGGCACAGAGGGGCGCCAACTGCGTCGTTGCGAGCACGCAACTTGACTTCTTCGCCGTGCTAAACGACAATTCGAAGATCACCGTACCTGGTGGTTGATAGGGGGAGATAAGTTGTCCAATGCTTGGACGGATCTCGTTACATCCAATCCTGTCCATGGTCTCTTGGACGAGCTAGAGCGGACGACCGCCGAAGCGCTTGCGCTTGATTCGCTTCCAGAAACCGCTAACGCCCACTTACGCCGAATCGAAACTGTAGCCAACAACATTCGCAAACGACTGCCACAAGTGCCGCCGCCGCTCGTCTCTGTAACATCGCTAAGCAATGGCGTCTCGCATGTTCAGAACGCCACGGCGATGGTGCGGAACTACATCGGCGATCGCAACGAAGGGCACCTCCACAACGCCAACACGCACGTGGACAACCTTCTGGCCGAGTTCCGTTGGCTAATGCCGCTATCGCACAAGGCCGAGTCACGGATACTTCTGAACTCTGCCGAAAAGCTCGCACAGACAGTCTACGCGCGCGAGGCAGAAGTCCGCCAAAGACTTGATGCGCTCATTTCCAAGATCGACGCGGCATCGACGCAGACTCAGGCCAACGTTCAACAAGCAACGGAGACGTTGGACAATCTCAAGGCAGCCGGCGAAGCGAGCGTCACGAACCTTACTACAAAAATCGATGCGGCCGCCGCAGCACTGACAACGGAAATCACATCTGAAAAAACGCGCCTCGATGCGTATTTTGAACAACAGCAGACTGCACATCTAGCGACGCGGCAGGAATGGCAGCGTGAGTTCTCGGAACTATTGGAGGCGCAGCGCCAGAGCAACCGCGCTGAAATCGACGCTCAGATTTCGATCATGCAGTCGCAAGTCAAGCAGTTCGGGGAAAAAGGCAAACAACTGATTGACTCCCTGGAAGATCTCGAACAACAAGCGAAGGAGATCACGGGCGTCACGGCAGCTGCCGGAGTGACGGGCGCTTACATCAAGGAGGCCGCAGAACAACGCAAAGAGGCGGACAGTTGGAGGCGATGGGCGTCGGCGTTCCTCTTTCTTACAATCGTCGGCGCGCTCGTCACAACCATTTGGTCTCCGCTCAATGGCAACGTGTCCACGGAGGTAATAATCGAGTACGGTCTTACGCGCGTCCCGATCGTCGTTGTTCTAGGCGGGATCTTTACGTACGCGGCAAACCAGTCCGGACACCATCGAACCAGGGAACAGAGGGCTCGGCGCCGTGCTCTGGAACTCACCGCCTTTAGACCTTTCATCGGTGAATTATCAGTTGAGGATCAACACGCGTTGATCAAGGACACGGCACAGAAGTACTTCCGGGGCGAAGATGATGAACCGGCGTCTAATAGGATCTCGCCAGACGCGCCATGAGCACCAGGAGGTAGAAGGGGAGCGCGATGCTAACCGAGAATGATCGCTTAAACTCTCCGACGGAAATGCGCTGCTGCTACTGCGAAGAGCCAGTCAACTCCGATCATTTCCCGCGCGCCGACGAGGATGGATCCGCCAGTAGCTTTTATAACGACGCCAGGGAGGGTTTTGCAGTTCGACGAGGCTTAGATTACATCGGCTGCGGATGGGCGAGTAGAGGCGATCTGAATCTGTCGGGTGGCGAGCGCGCCCCGTTCCGGCTGGCGTTTCCCCGCGTTGCCTGAACGGGTCTGAACACCGAACCGGCGACCCCAACCTCGCCCCATGGCCGACGCGCCTCGCCCGTCCGTTCTAGCCGCCCACCGTCGCCTCCACGTACACCGACGGCGGTGGGCGCCGGTGCGACAGGCGCTTCGTCCACGTCGTGCCGAGCGCCCGCAGCTCGTCGGCGTCGAAGAGCCGCGCCTGCTCGATGCGCAGCCCGCGGCGCGCATACAGCGGCACCAGGGTCCCGCGCACGTAACCGGGCGTCGGCTCCGGCAGGTCGCGCGCTTCGACGGGCACCGGGTCGTCGAAGATGCGCGTGTTCACGACGGCCCGCAGGACCGCGCCCTCGCGCCCGAGCGACGCCAGCCCGTCGAGCACCGCGGCCTCGCCGAGGATGATGCCGCGCATCAGGCTGCCCCACGGCAGGTTCACGTACAGCTCGTCGGCGATGCCGCGCAGCTCCGCCGGCACCTGCTCGATGCTCGCGACGGCGTACAGCACGTTCGCCAGCCCGCCGCGCTCCGGCCTGCGCGCCGCGCGCGCGGAGTACTCGCGCATGTTCTC
>JAKAFQ010000730.1 GCA_021817875.1 Pseudomonadota bacterium | reverse complement strand
CGCCGGATGGCACCGGCCGACGCTGTTCACCCCGACGCCCGCGGACAGATCGATGAACAGGTTGCCGTCGGGATCCGTGACGGTCACCCCGAAGCCCCGGTCGTAGACCACCGGGAATTCGCCGCCACCACGCGCCAGCGACTCGCGGCGCGCCGAGCGTTCGAGCGCCTGGCGCGCGAGGGGACCTGGCACGGCCTGAGTCTTCATCTGCGGCGCGTCCGGCCAGGACAGCTTTTCGAGCTCTGTTTCAGTGATCATGGGATGCCGCCTCTTCGGGCTGGATGATGCTCTGCATCGTATGCGAGGCACTGCGGCCGTTTCTTGCCCAACTGCGCCAAGAGATTGTTCGCGGTTGCCAGCGCCCCCGGACCGCGCCAATGGCCGCCATCGGGCATGGCGCCTGTTCAGTGCGCCTGGCGTGACTTTTTTGCAACACCTGAATTGACTCAGATCAATTGCACGGCCTGCCTTCTCTCGCAAGGCCGCATCTTTGCCCGCGATTGCCCGCCATGGCGATCGGTTGGCAGGGTCGGACAAGAAACCGGGCCAGCGTGGGGGTAATGTCGCATCCATGGCAAATCTGTCGCCAGCCCTCTGCGGCATCGATACCGCGACCCCGCCGAGCGGCGGTGCGCATTGCATGCGGTCTGAAGGCGCGCCATTGCGGGCCCGTCTGCGGCTTGCCGCCGTGGCCCGCGGCGGACGGACCATCGAATTGCACACTCAGCGCCTTACGAGGCGAGTCTCGCCGCTGCGCGGCGGGCTTTCACCGTTCAACCCTTGAAACCGAGGATCCTGCTAATGGCATTCACCACGAAGTCTCCCCACCGCGCCATCTCACTGCTGGCGGCGGCGCCCGCACTGATGCTGGGGCACATAGACGGGGCCTATGCGCAGGCGCCTGCGATGGGCCAGCCGATGCTGCAGCAGATCGTGGTGACGGCGACCCGCGCGCGCACGACGGTGCAGACGACGGCGATCAGCATCTCTGCGGTCACCGGTTCGCAGATTGCCACGCGTGGTCTGGTGAACGTGAACAGTCTGGTGCGATCGGTGCCTGGGATCGCAGTGCGCGACACCGGGGGGCCCGGGGAGGAGGAGTACGAGATTCGGGGGTTGAACTCCCAGGGTGGGAATTCCTCGATGGTGGGCATGTACTTCGGGGAGATTCCGCTGTCGACGGCGATGGGTTCGCAGTTCGGCAAGAACCTGATGAACCTGGGGCTGTATGACGTGCGGCGTGTGGAGGTTCTGCGCGGGCCGCAGGGCACGCTGTACGGGTCGAGCTCGATGGGCGGGACGATCCGCGTGCTGCCGAACCGGCCGCAGCTGAACCGGTTTGCGGCGAGCACCGAGGAGGTGATTTCGGACACGAGCACCGGGGGTGGGATCAACCACCAGGAGAACGGCATGATGAACATGCCGTTGGGCCACAGGGCGGCGGTGCGCATCGTGGGGTCGTTCACCAACGACAGCGGCTGGCTGGAGCGGCGGGTGATTCAGGACGGAGCGGTAGGGGTGGATGCGGGGGCATTTCCGGCGCTGAGCCGGCCGGCGAATTTTTACACTGCGCCGCTGCAGGAGCGCCTGAAGGGGGTGAACACGACGCAGATTGACTCGGTTCGGGCGGAGTTTCTGTGGAAGCCGACGGCGAATCTGACGATTGAGCCGATTGCGATGTACCAGCTGGTCGAGCAGGGGGCGCCGCCGGCGGCGGACGTGAACGGGCTGCCGACGCACCCGACGACCCCGAAGGTGCTGGCGCACTGGGAAATCTACGATTCGCCGGAGACGCAGACGGACAGTCTTGGTTTTGGCAGCCTGGACATGACGTATCAGTTCCCGACGTTCTCGGTGACCTCGGCGAGCGGATTCTGGCACCGCAACTTCATCAACATGCAGGACTGCACGGAGATGGTGGCCGGTGCGATCGGCATTCCGGTGTATGACGCGGCCGCCGGGGGCATTGGGCCGTGCGTGAGCAACCGCAGCTCGAGCAATCTGGAGCAGGATTATTCGCGGCAGATTTCCGACGAGTTCCGTCTCAATTCCACTGCGCCGGGGCCCTTCCAGTGGGTGGCCGGATACTTCTACCAGGACCTGTACTCCGAGGACGACATTTCCTCGATGGCGCCGCAGGCCGGGCCGATTCTCGGCGGGCCGAACCTGTTCGTGGGCAGCCTGCCGCAGGTGATGATCCAGAACGCGGTGTACGGGCACGTGAGCTGGCGGTTTTCGCCGCATTTTGCGGTGGCGGTCGGGTTCCGGCACTATCACTACAGCCTGCGTGAGACCTCGACCGAGTACGGGGCGTTCAGCGTTCTGGGGGCGGCGGGCAATACGGTGCCGTACAATTCCGGGACCTCGATTGCCGCCAGCGGCACGGTGCCGAGTTTCAGTCTGACGTACAACATTGACCGCAACCACATGGTGTACGTGCGGATCGACAAGGGCTTTCGCCTCGGTGGGGCCAGTGGCGACACCGGACCGATTCCGGTGGTGGCCGCGAGCAATACCAACCCGCTGCTGGCCGCGCAGGTGGCCAACGAGTGCGGACTGCAGGCGAAGGTGCTGCTGACGACGAGCTGCAATCCGAACATTCTGCTGCAGGGGCCGACGACCTACGGGTCTGACTCGCTGTGGAGCTACGAGCTTGGGGAGAAATCCGAATTCTTCCACCACCGGCTGCTGCTCAATCTCGATGGGTACCTGGAGGACTGGTACCATCCACAGCTGCCGACGAACATTGCGGGCTTTGGCTTCACGGTCAAGATCGG
>JAKAFQ010000729.1 GCA_021817875.1 Pseudomonadota bacterium | reverse complement strand
CCCAACGATGGAAAACCTGTCACAGACCAAAAAGAACCCCTGGTTGCTGATTACCGTTCTGTGCCTCGCGGCGGGCGTCTCCAACGTTGACATATTCGGCATCAGCTACGTCACGCCGTTCATCGAGAAAAGCCTGGGCTTTGACAATACCCAGATCGGACTGCTGCTGTCTGGCTTCTGGCTGACGTTCGCGATCTCGAATTACGTCACCGGGGCGGTGGCCGACCGCCACAGGAACCACAAGGCAATACTGCTCGTCATGCTGGTGCTGTTCGCCTGCTTCTCCGTGTTGCCGGCGTTGACCTCGATGTTTGCAACCTTGCTCGCCACGCGCCTGTTGATGGGCGTTTTTGATGCCGGCGTCTACCAGCTGCCGCAATCCATAGTGGTCCTGGAAACACCCGCGGAGCGCCACGGCCTCAACATGGGCATCGTGCAGAACCTGGGCGGGGCTTTTCTCGGCGTGGTGGTCGCGCCGCTTTTGCTGGTGAGGCTCGCGCAAGCCTTCAGCTGGCGCTCGGCCTTCCTCGTGGTGGCACTCCCGGGACTGGTGTGCGCGGCGCTCGTGGCCCGAGTCGTGCCCGGCCGGCGGGCTCGTCCTGCCAGCCCCCTGCCGCTGGCTCGGGACCCGGACCGCGGTGAGGCCTTGGGTCTTGCCCAGATTCTCCGGATCCGCAACGTCTGGCTGAGCATGGTGATTTCCTGTTTCATCGTCGGCTACATGACCATCGGCTTCGGGTTCCTGCCACTGTATCTCATGAAAATCGATCGGTTCGCGGCCGCGCGCATGAGCATCGTCATGAGCATCATGGGGCTCGCCGGTGCGGTGCTGGGCGTGGCCCTGCCGGCAGCCTCGGACCGCATTGGCCGCAAACCGGTCATGATCGTCTCGAGCGTACTGGGGATGGGCGCGCCCCTGGCCGCGCTGTATTACACCGGTCCGCTCGTCGTGCTCGGCGCCTTCATGTTCATCGGCGCGGCGCTCATCGGGGCAGCGGCGCTCACCTATGCGACGATCCCCTGCGAGAGTGCGCCCGCCGAAGCCACCTCGACCGTGATTGGCGTCATTCTGGCCGTCAGCGCCGTCGTGGGCGGCGTCGCAGGGCCTTCGGTTGCGGGCTGGAGCGCGGACCGCTGGGGACTCGCCGCACCGCTCTACCTGGCCGTCGCGTGCTGCGCGGTCTCCACCGTGCTGTGCACGGCTTTGAAGGAGAGCGCGCCTCGGAAGAGCAGCCGGGAGGAGAGCGCGAGCACACCGGCGGGAACTGCAGGCCGGTGTGACGCCTCGAGCCGCGCCGGCGCCTGAGCTGCCCCGCCGTCCCCGGGGATCTCAAGACCCCTCCCCATTAAGCCCCTCGCCGCCCGGCGCCGCCCGCCCGCCGTCTGCTGCGGCCCGGCTTCTTCACTCTGCCGGGCCTGTCGTAGGGATTCTGGTCGGTGCGGTATTCGATGACCACGGGGGTGGCGAACAGGTCGAAACTCTTGCGAAACACGTTGGTGAGGTAGCGTGTGTAGGCGCCCGGCACCGAGGAAGTCTGGTTGCCGTGGATCACCACGCGCGGCGGATTGCGGCCGCCCTGGTGAGCGTAGCGCAGCTTGATGCGCCGGCCGTGCACCAGAGGCGGCTGGTGCACGCTCACCGCATGCTCCAGCGTGCGCGTCAGTTCCCGGGTCGGCATCTCTTTCATGGCGGCCTCGTAGGCCCGCACCGTGGAGCCGACGAGATCGCCCACCCCGGTGCCATGACGTGCCGAAATGAAGTGCAGCGGTGCGAACGGCACGAAATCCAGTTTCAACGCGAGCTGACGGTGGATCGCCTCGCGCTGATCGGCCGGAATTCCATCCCACTTGTTGACCGCGATGATCAGCGCGCGCCCCCGCTGGAGGGCGACGCCGAGCACGCTGGCGTCCTGCTCCGCGACCGTGTCGTGCGCATCGAGCACCAGGATCACGACATGGGCCTCTGCGATCGCCTGCAGGGTCTTGGCGACGCTGGCGCGCTCGACGATATCTTCGACCTTCGAGCGCCGCCGCATGCCTGCCGTATCGATGAGCGCGAACCGGCGGCCGTCGCGCTCGAACGGCACCAGGATGCTGTCGCGGGTGGTACCCGGCTTGTCGCTCGCGATCACCCGCTCTTCTCCGATCAGGCGGTTGACCAGCGTGGACTTGCCGACATTGGGGCGGCCGACGATGGCGATGCGCACCTCTTGCGGACCGGCCGGCTCTTCGGGCGCCTGCTCCAGCCCCTCGAGCACCCGATCCATCAGATCCGCGCATCCCTGGCCGTGGCTCGCCGAAATATCCATCGGCTCGCCGAAGCCGAGCGTGTAGAAATCCGCGGTCGCGATCCCCGTATCGAGGCCCTCCGCCTTGTTGACGGCGAGCGTCACGGGCTTCCCGGACCTGCGCAGCTCCCGCGCCACGAAGTGATCCTCCGGTGTGAGCCCCGCTCGCGCGTCGACCACGAACACCAGACGGTCGGCCTCCTGCACGGCGCGTCCCGTCTGCTCCCGCATCTGCGCCTCGATCCCCTTGGGGTTCTCGACCAGCCCCCCGGTATCGATGAGCACGCACGGCACCGGCCCCAGCCGCCCGAACCCATATTGGCGGTCGCGGGTCAGACCGGGAACATCGGCGACGATGGCGTCGCGGGTGCCGGTGAGCACGTTGAACAGGGTCGACTTGCCGACATTGGGCCGTCCGACCAGGGCGATGACGGGCAGCATGCGCCGCAGCTTCGACGCAGCGTCAGCGCGGTGAGACCCGGAACGCGGC
>JAKAFQ010000728.1 GCA_021817875.1 Pseudomonadota bacterium | reverse complement strand
CACCATGGCGCAGATCGTCAATCCGGGAACGCCGATGTTGTTCGGCGGCGCTCCGGCCACGTTCCACATGAAGACGGCCATGTCGCCGATGGCGGCCATCGAGACGCTGCACCTGAACATGGCCTACATCGAGATTGCCAAGCATCTCGGCATCCCGACGCAGAGCTACATGGCCCTCAGCGAGGGTAAATTCCTCGACGCGCAGGCCGGAGCGGAAACCTTCGCCGGTGCGTTGCTGGCGGCAATCGGTGGGGTCAACTCCGTCTCAGGCCCCGGGATGCTCGACTACGTCCTCACCTTCAGCCTCGCCAAGCTCGTCTTCGACGACGAGCTGTGCGGCCAGGCGCTGCACTTCTGCCGCGATTTCGCGGTACGCGACGACCTGCCGACGCGCGACCTGGTGCGCCAGCTGCTGCAGGAGAAGCACCTGCTGACCTCCGATCACACACTGAAGCACTGGCCGAGTGAGCTATATCTGCCCGGCTCGGTGTTCGACCGCATCAGCCGCGAGTCTTGGCTGCAGGCCGGCAGCATGACGCTGGAGCAGCGCGTGCAGCAGGAGGTCGAGCGGCTGCTCGGAGCATACGTGTCCCCGCCGCTCGATCCGCGCCTCGATGCCGAGATGATCCGCATCATCAAGAGCGGAATGCCGCGGGATGAGGCCCTTCCCGAAACCCTGCCGAGAGTGGAGCACGCCGCTGCGGCGCCGGCTGCTCGCGAAGGACGCCGCGCGCGCGGCAGACGAGGCTGAGGAACTGGCACTCCTGCCCGCTCACTCGGCGAGGCCATGGTGCACTGCGAATCTGTCTGATGTGGTCAATCGTACGATCTGCCTGAATGCGGAGTACCCGGAATGACAGACGATAGCGATTTCAATCTTCAGGACCTGAACGATCAGGAGCTGACCGAGCAGGTTCACGACGATCTGTACAACGGACTGCGGGACGAGGTGGTCGAGGCGACGAACATCTTTCTGGGGCGCGGCTGGAGTGCCGACAAGGTGCTCAATGACGCGCTCGTCGAGGGGATGCGCATCGTCGGGATCGACTTTCGCGACGGGATTCTGTTCGTCCCCGAGGTGCTGCTGGCAGCGAATGCCATGAAGGCGGGGATGGAGATCCTCAGGCCCCTGCTGGCCGAGACCGGAGCGGAGCCGATTGGCAAGGTGGTCATCGGCACGGTCAAGGGCGACATCCACGACATCGGCAAGAACCTGGTGGCGATGATGCTCGAGGGGGCGGGCTTTGAGGTGATTGACCTGGGAATCAACAACCCGGTCGAGAAGTACCTCGAGGCGCTCGAGAAGCACAAGCCCGATATCCTGGGGATGTCAGCGCTGCTGACCACGACCATGCCGTACATGAAGGTCGTGATCGACAAGCTTCAGGAGCTCGGCATCCGCAAGGAGTTCATCGTGCTGGTCGGCGGAGCGCCGCTGAACGAGGAATTCGGCAAGGCGGTCGGCGCCGATGCGTACTGCCGCGATGCGGCCGTGGCGGTCGAGACGGCCAAGAGCCTGGTGGCGGCGCGGCGCGCGGCGCGCGTGGCAGCCTGAGGAGCTGCGGCGCAGGCCGATGGACTCACCCACTGGCACGCTGGTCATCGCCTGCGGGGCGCTCGCGCACGAGATCGCCGCGCTGCGAGCGCGCTGCCTTCATCCGCAGCAGCGCGCTCGCAGCGAGTCGGATAATCCCTCGACTTAACGCAGAACGACGGTTGTCTTGCCGTTGCGGAAGACGCGCCGTTCGGCGTGCCACTTGATTGCGCGGTTCAGCACCACGGTCTCGAGTTCGCTGCCGGTCACGGTCAGATCTTCAGCGGACTGTGTGTGGTCGACGCGAGCGACTTCCTGCTCGATGATCGGCCCCTCGTCCAGATCGGTGGTCACGTAGTGCGCCGTGGCGCCGATCAGTTTCACACCCCGCTCGTACGCCTGGTGATAGGCCTTGGCGCCCTTGAATCCCGGCAGAAACGAATGGTGAATGTTGATCGCCCGGCCATCAAAGTGCTTGCAGGCGTCGGCGCTCAGAATCTGCATGTAGCGGGCCAGCACGAGCAGCTCGGCGTCCGCCTTCTCGAACACCTCGGCCATCCGCGCTTCCTGCTCCGCCTTGCGTCCGTCGATGATCGGCAGGTAGTGGTACGGCACGCCATGCCATTCGGCGAGGCTGCGCATGTCCTGGTGATTCGACAGCACCGCCACCACCTCGATCGGCAGCGTACCGGTGCTCCATCGATGCAGGATGCTGTTCAGGCAGTGGCCCTGCCGCGAGACGGCGAGCACCACCCGGCAGCGGCGCTCGACCGCCTGAAACCGCCACTGCATCCGGAACTTCTTGCCGACCTGCTCGGCGAACAACCGATCGAGCGCCTCCGCGGAGGCGAGCCCATGGCCGTCGTCCCGAAACACGGTGCGCATGAACGACATGCCCGTGCGCGGATCATTGTGATGCTGCGCCTCGCTGATGGTCGCGTTGTTGGCGGCCAGAAAGCCCGCGATTGCCGCCACGATGCCCGTCGTGTCCGGGCATGCGGTGGTCAGGGTATAGAGCGCCGGCTGAACGCCCGCTCGTGAGGCGGGAGTGCGGGCCTGTTCAGCGTGGGCCGGGTCGGCTCGGGTCTGTTCGGTGGTTGTGGTCATGGCAAATGATCGTGAAAAGGAGAATGAAGACCTCAGACGTTCGAATCCGGGAAAGACGCTTTGCGCCGCTGTATGTAATCGAGCAGCGCCTCGTCCACGGCCGGGTCGAGCGGCGGCGCCTCGTACTCGGCGAGCTGGCGC
>JAKAFQ010000727.1 GCA_021817875.1 Pseudomonadota bacterium | reverse complement strand
GCAGTGCCAGCGCCTTGTTGAAGACGAACCGGCACGATCCCGCGAAGCGTCGCATCTGGCGCTGCTGTTCGCCGGTCGGCATCAGTTCGTACTTGAAGGCTTGGAGTCGCTGCATGTCTTGCATTAGACCCTTGGTCTATGAGCGATGACAACGATATTCGCCACGGTCGGCACTGCGTTTTCAAGATGCACGTGCATTTGGTCTTTGTGACGAAATATCGCCGCAGAGTGTTTGACGGCGATGCCATCGACCGGCTGCGCATCATCTTCGCCAAGACCTGCGTCGACTTCGAGGCGCAACTGATCGAGATGGACGGGGAGGATGATCATGTGCATCTGCTCGTCGAGTATCCATCCAGGGTCGCCGTCTCCCATGTCGTGAACAGCCTCAAGGGCGTGGCCAGTCGCTTGCTGCGCAAGGAACGGCCAGACATCCAGAAACGCTACTGGAAAGGCGTCCTGGGGTCGCCGTCGTACTTCGCCTCATCCTGTAATGGTGCTTGCGTATTCCGGCCCAATCCTGCCACTGATTCCGGAGCAAAGCTGCCACCCGTTCCGGCGTAATCCTGCCACCCATTCCGGATCAATCCTGCCACCCCGGTAGGAGGTCCGGTCGGGACCTGGCGACGCGGTTTAACCAGCCGGTATCGTGCCGCTCTTTACCCCCACAACGGGAAGGGAGCGAGCGATGGCAAGACCGAGGTTATCCATGCGTCAGATCCGTGAAGTCCTGCGCCTTAAATGGGAATGCGGTTTGAGCGACCGCAAGACGGGCCAAAGCCTCAATCTCTCGCGCCCGGCGGTGGCCGAGTACGTGAAGCGCGCCGAGGCCGCCGGGCTGTGCTGGCCACTGCCGGCAACGCTTGACGATGCGGCTCTGGAAACGCTCCTCTTCCCCCTGGCGCCGGTGACGTGCGGTTCGCACCCACCGCCCGACTATGCGGTGATCCACCGCGAGCTCGCCCGTAAAGGTGTCACCCTCATGCTGCTTTGGGAGGAATACAAGGAACGCCACCCAGAGGGTTATCAGTACAGTCAGTTCTGCGCGCACTACCGGGCTTACGCCCAGGGACTCGATCTGCCCATGCGCCAGGTGCACCGCGCGGGCGAGAAGTGTTTCATCGACTATGCCGGGCAGACCGTGAGCGTCTGTGACCGCACCACGGGGGAACTGCGACCGGCACAGATCTTCATCGCCGTGCTGGGTGCTTCCAACTACACCTACTGCGAGGCCACCTGGAGCCAGCGCCTCCCCGACTGGGTCGGCAGCCATGTGCGGGCCCTGGCCTACTTCAAGGCCGTGCCGCAGCTTCTCGTGCCCGATAATTTACGCTCAGGCGTCACCGACGCGCACCGCTACGAGCCCATCGTGAACGAGACCTATGCCGAGATGGCCGCGCACTACGGCACGGCCATCCTGCCGGCGCGCCCGAGGCGCCCCCGTGACAAGGCGAAGGTCGAAGTCGGCGTGCAGGTGGTCGAGCGCTGGATCCTGGCACGCCTGCGCAACCGGACCTTCTTCTCGCTCGCCGAGCTCAACGAGACGATTACCGAGCTCCTCACGCGGCTCAATGATCGGACCTTCCGTAAACTCCCGGGCAACCGGCGGGAGCGCTTCGAATCGCTGGATCGCCCCATGATGAAGCCGCTGCCTGAAGTCCTGTATGTCTTTGCCGAATGGAAACGAGCGCGCGTGCACATCGACTACCACATCGAGGTCGCTCGCCACTACTACTCGGTGCCCTACCGCTTCGTGGGCAGGCAGGTGGAGGTGCGCCTGACCGCGAACACCGTCGAAGCGTTCCACCGCGGAGGGCGCATCGCTTCCCATGCGCGCTCCCGCGTCCCGGGCGGACACACGACGGTGCCGGAACACATGCCGCGCGCACACCGCGAATACGCCGCGTGGACGCCCGCACGCCTCATTGAGTGGGCCGGGAAGACGGGGCCGGCCACAGCACGTATCGTTGAGCGAATCATGGAATCGCGCGCCCACCCGCAGCAGGGCTTCCGCTCATGCCTCGGGATCCTGCGGCTTGAGAAGCGCTACGGGAGCTCGCGCCTCGAAGCCGCCTGCATGCGCTCGCTTGAGCTTGGGGCCACGAGCTACCGCTCGCTCGAATCGATCCTGCGCCGCAAGCTCGATTCAGCAGCACGACCCGGACGTCCCGACCCAGCACCCATCATCGCGCACGGGAATGTGCGCGGACCGAAGTATTACCAGTAACTCCCAACCCCCACTTCCGAAGGAGGAAGCCGATGTTGCATCATCCAACGATCGATAAACTGAACGCCCTGCGTCTGCCCGGCATGGCGAAGGCACTTGCGGTACAAAACGAAACACCGGACATCGAACGCTTAAGCTTCGAAGAGCGTCTGGGGCTGCTCGTCGATCACGAGGCGACCTATAGAGAGGACCGGCGGCTCACAAGCCGCCTGCGCGCAGCACAGCTTCGCCAGAGCGCCTGCCTCGAAGACATCGACTACCGCGCGTCGCGCGGGCTCGACAAATCCGTCATGGTGAAGCTCGCCACTGGGTCCTGGCTCAAGGAGCATCTCAACTGCCTCATTACGGGTCCCGCCGGGGTCGGCAAATCGTACATTGCCTGCGCGCTCGCGCACCAGGCCTGTCGCGAAGGTTTAAGCGTGCGCTACTTGCGTCTGCCCCGGTTGCTGAACGAACTTGGCATCGCCCGCGGCGATGGACGTTACCGCAAACTCCTGGCTCAGCTGGCGCGCACCGATCTCATCGTCCTCGATGACTTCGGGCTCGCTGCCCTGG
>JAKAFQ010000726.1 GCA_021817875.1 Pseudomonadota bacterium | reverse complement strand
CCGCGACACCACAGCTCGCGGACAGCTCGACCGCAGCGTCGGCCGGCCCGATCGACAGGCGCGCGATCGCCTGCTGCAGCCGCTCGGCGACCGCGACGGCATCCTGGGTGTCGCTGTCCGGCAGCACCACCGCGAACCGGTCACCGCTCAGGCGCGCCGCCAGCGCTTGCGCGGGCAGATGCGCCGGGCCGAACAGGTCCCCGACACGCACCAGCACCTCGTTGCCGATCTCGAAGCCGAACAGCTCGTTGACGACATGCATCTGATCGACGTCGAAATACAGCACGCTGCGCTCGGATGACCCGGCATCCTCCGGCAGGCGGGCATACATCTGCTCGAGTCCCACTCGCGTGTACAGCCCCGACACCGGATCAAACTGTGCCTCGACGAGGCTGCCGCTCTGGCGGCCGAGGTGCCGCGCCAGGAACACGTGCCGGCTGCGGTAATCGGGCGCCTCACCCGGATTGAAGAACGCGATCAGGCCGATGACCCGCCCGTGCTCGGGAGTGACCGGCACGCACAGGATCTTGCACGGCGGCACGCCGCTGCGCGTGCCCTCGCTGCCGTTGACCACCAGCGGCCGGCGGTGCCGCTGCACCCAGGCGCTCAGCTGCCGGCGCGTGCCGATCCACGCCTGTTGCAACGCCGTGCCGTGGCCCGGATCGCGCAGGTGCTCGAGGCACAGGTGCTTCTCCGGCACCAGCAGCACCCCGAGGGCACTCCTCAGGTGCCGGGTGGCCGCCTCGAGCAGTCCTTCGAGCACCTGCGGCTCATCGGCCGAGCCCCCGAGCGAGTGGGTCACCTGGAACAGCCACTCCAGCTCGCTGGTGCGTTCGCTGAGATCCCGCAGCGAGCCGCGGACGGGCTGTCGGGCGGTGAGCTCGCGACGCAGACAATCCAGCGCGGGCTCGAGCCGGCGCACGAGCTCCGCGGCGCGCCCGGCCTGCGGTTCGGCCCCTGCGGCAGGCTCCCGGATGCCAAGCACCCCGAGCAGCGCGCCGTCCGCGGATTCCAGCGGCAGCAGGCTCACCCAGTGCGAGGCGCCCTGCCGCTCGCACCGCGGCACCCGGGGAGCGCCGTCCCGTCCCGCCCAGCCGAGGGCGCGCACCCGCTTCGCCACCGATGCGCCGCGCAGTGCCTGCTCGCCGAGCACGTGCAGGCGGCCATCGAGGAGGCACAGTCCCTCGAGAGCCCCGAGCAGCGCCGTCAGCAACTGCGCGTAGGACGCAAACATCGGCTCACCGCATGCGGCCGCCGCAGACGCGTTCACCGGATCCTCCCTCGACGCTCGGGTTCCAGGCGGCCCATGCCGCCCCATCAGACTGTATCGGCCGCAGCGCGCCCGAGCCCCCGGCGCAGCTCACACTCGGCACGGTCCATTTGTCCGGACTGAGCACTGCGTCACACTCCGGCGCGGTGCCGGCCCGCGGAGCGGCCGATGCGCCGCTCGCCGATCGCGAAACGCCGACGGGCGTGCGCCGCGAGGGCGGCCGGCGCGCTCGGGCGCACAGGCCGAGGCCGCCGTGCGCCGCGGCCAGGCCGTCCGGACGCGCCGGGATTCCGCTATCCTGCGCGGGCGAATTGACGGCCGTCAAAGCTGCGCCGGTCCGCGCCGGCCTACAGTCCGGGCCGGCCGCGACGTTGCGCGCCGGCACACCGCTCGAGGAACCGACATGACACCGCAGACGACCGCCCCCTGGCCACACGATCCGATCGGGTCGGCCGTGCCGCTGCCCCCGGGCAAGCGAGCGCTGGCATCCGCTGGCCTCGGGCAGCCGGCGAGGCAGGCCGGCGGGGAGACCCCCTGAGCGCCCCGAGCCCCCGCGGCACGCCCCCCGGGGCCTTTCTGTCCTACGGTTTCCGGCCGTTCTTTCTCGGGGCGGCGCTGTGGGCGGTCGTGGCCATTACGCTCTGGATCACCACCCTCACGACGGGCATGCTGCCACCGAGCGGCTTTCCGCCGCTGCTGTGGCACATCCACGCGATGCTGTTCGGGTTCGTGCCCGCCGCCATCGCCGGCTTCCTGCTGACCGCCATCCCCAACTGGACGGGACGTCCGCCGGTGAGCGGCGCGCTGCTCGGGCTGCTCGCGGAGCTATGGCTGCTCGGTCGCATCGCCTCATTCGTCTCGGCCGATCTGCCCGCCTGGGCGGCGATCGGCGCAGACGCCGCTTTCCTCTTTGCGCTCGCGGCCGTCGTCGCCCGCGAGCTCATCGCGAGCGGCAACCGGCGCAACTTCCCGATCATCGTGCCGATCGCGGTGCTCGCCCTCGCCAATCTGATGATGGACCTCGCCCTGGAGGCAGACCCGGGTCTCGCCGATGTGGGCTGGCGGCTCGGACTCGCGGCGATTCTCATCCTGGTGTCGGTGATCGGCGGGCGGATCGTGCCCGCGTTCACGCGCAACTGGCTGCTGGTGCGCAAGACCGAGACGCTGCCTGCGCCTCCCGGGCGGTTCGATCAGATCGCCCTGGCGCTGCTGCACACGAGCCTCGTCGCCTGGGTGTTCTGGCCCGCGACACGCCTGGAGGGCGTGGCGCTGCTGTGCGCCGGGGCGCTCAACCTGGGGCGCCTGGCACGCTGGCGCGCCGGCGCGACGCGCTCCGAACCGCTGCTGCTGGTGCTGCACGTCGGATACGGCTGGCTGGCGCTCGGCGTCGCGGCGCTCGGGTTCTCCCTGATCGATCCGGCGCTGCCAGCCAGTGCCGCCATCCATGCGCTCACGGTGGGCGCCGTTGGCACCATGATCCTCGCGGTGATGACGCGCGTGACTCGCGGCCATACCG
>JAKAFQ010000725.1 GCA_021817875.1 Pseudomonadota bacterium | reverse complement strand
TACCGCTTGAAGCTCTTCGCCGTCTTGCGAAAGCGCTTGGCCGCGGCCCGGTTGGTTTTCAACTTAGGCATGACAAAACTCCTCGACTGTTACTGTAGCCCCGGTCACAACCCACCCTGCGGGCGGGCGCTACGGGCGAACGATCCCACCGCCGTCCATCGGCGGCCCGATCGTCACTTTTTCTTCGGAGCGAACACCATCACCATCTGCCGCCCCTCCATGAGCGGGTTCTGCTCGACCACGCCGTGAGCGGTGAGATCGGAGACGACCCGATCGAGCAGTTTGCGACCGATGTCCTGGTGCACCATCTCCCGGCCGCGGAACCGCAAGGTTACCTTGGCCTTGTCGCCCTCGGTGAGGAAGCGGACGAGATTACGCAGTTTGATCTGGTAATCCGCCTCTCCCGTGCCGGGACGGAACTTCACTTCCTTGACCTGAATCTGCTTCTGCTTGCGCTTCGCCGAGTGGGCCTTCTTGTTCTGTTCGAACAGGAATTTCCCGTAGTCCATGATGCGCACGACCGGGGGCTCCGCCGTGGGCGAGACCTCCACCAGGTCGAGATCCGAGGACGATGCCATCTGCAGCGCATCGGCGCGGGACATCACTCCTGCCTGCGACCCGTCGGCCGCGATCACGCGCAGTTGCGGCGCGAGGATTTCCTCGTTGCGCCGGACCCGCTTGGTTACACTGGCTATGCGTCAATCCTCCAAAGTACGGCGCCCGCGGCTGTCGAGCTCGATGCGAAGGCGTTCGGCGAACGTCTCCGGGCTCATCGTGCCCAAGTCCTTGCCGCTGCGGGTGCGCACAGACAATAGATTCGCGGCCACTTCCTTGTCGCCCGCCACCAGAAGATACGGAACACGCTGGAGCGTGTGCTCGCGGATCTTAAAGCCGACCTTCTCGTTGCGCAAGTCGGCTTCGACCCGAAGGCGCTGATTTTTCAGGGATTCCGTGACGGACAGTACGTATTCGCGCTGCCGGTCGGTGATGCTGAGGACCACCGCCTGGACCGGGGCGAGCCAGGCGGGCAGCCGCCCGGCATGGTGCTCGAGCAGGATCGCGAAAAATCGCTCGAGCGAGCCGAAGATCGCCCGGTGCAGCATGACCGGCGTGCGCTTGGCGCTCGCCTCGTCGATGTAATGGGCGCCCAGGCGCCCCGGCAGGTTCAGGTCCACCTGAACCGTGCCGCACTGCCAGTCCCGGCCGATGGCATCGCGCAGGACGAACTCGAGCTTGGGGCCGTAGAAGGCCCCCTCGCCGGGGTTGAGGATGCAGTCGATGCCGGCGGCCCGCGAGGCGGCCTTGAGGGCCTCCTCGGCGCGATCCCAGACCTCGTCGCTCCCCACCCGTTTCGCCGGCCGGTCGGAGAACTTGATGCGCACGTCCTCGAAGCCGAAATCCCGGTAGATATCGAGGATGAGGCGCGTGACCGCGACGCACTCCTCGGTGATCTGCTCCTCGGTGATGAAAATGTGCGCATCGTCCTGGGTGAAGGCACGCACCCGCATCAAACCGTGCAGCGCCCCGGAGGGCTCGTAGCGGTGCACCTTGCCGAACTCCGAGAGGCGCGCCGGGAGCTCGCGGTAACTGCGCAGCCCGTGCTTGAAGATCTGGATGTGCCCGGGGCAGTTCATGGGCTTGATGGCGTAGAGACGCTCATCGGGAGTCTTGGTGAGAAACATGTTCTCGCCGAATTTCTCGAGGTGCCCGGACTGGCGCCAGAGCGAGGCGTCCATGAGCTCCGGAGAATTGACCTCCTGGTAACCGGCCGCGTCATTGCGCTCGCGCATGTACCCGACCAGGCTCTGGAAGACGTTCCAGCCCTTGGGGTGCCAGAACACCGCCCCCGGCGCCTCTTCCTGCAGGTGAAACAGATCGAGGTCCTTGCCGATGCGCCGGTGATCGCGCTTCTCCGCCTCCTCCAGGCGATGCAGGTAGTCCTCGAGCTGGCTCTTGTCGGGCCAGGCGGTGCCGTAGATGCGCTGCAGCATCTCGTTACGCGAGTCGCCGCGCCAGTAGGCGCCCGCGACCTTGGTCAGCTTGAAAGCCTTGAGCTTACCGGTGGATGGCACGTGCGGGCCGCGGCAGAGGTCGACCCAGTTGCCCTGACCGTAGAGGCTGATCTGCTCGCCCACCGGGATGCTTTCGATGATCTCGGCCTTGTACCGCTCGCCGAGGCCCTTGAAGAAGGCCACGGCCTCGTCGCGGTCCATGACACGACGGGTCACCTTCTGATCCGCCCGGGCGAGCTCGGCCATCCGCGCCTCGATGGCGGCGAGGTCCTCCGGGGTGAAGGGCCGCTGGTAGGCGAAGTCGTAGTAGAACCCGTCCTCGATCACGGGCCCGATGGTGACCTGCGCCTCCGGGAAGAGCTGCTTGACCGCCTGCGCCAGCAGGTGGGCGGTCGAATGGCGGAGGATCTCGAGGCCCGCCGCATCCTTGTCGGTGACGATGGCGAGCCCGGCATCGTCCTGGATCAGATACGAGGTATCGACCAGCTTGTCGTTGACGCGCCCGGCGAGCGCCGCCTTGCGCAGGCCGGCGCCAATGGCAGCGGCCACCTCGTCCACCGTCACCGGACGGTCGAAGCGCCGCTCGCTGCCATCGGGCAAGGTCACCACCGGCATCTCGGTGCTCTCCGGGTCAAACTTTTCGCACGGAACGTCAATGGGGCGCTTCCCGCATCACAGGCCGGAAGCGCCCCGCTGAATCTGGTAGGCGCGAGTGGGATCGAACCACCGACCACCACCATGTCAAGGTGGTGCTCTACCACTGAGCTACGCGCCT
>JAKAFQ010000083.1 GCA_021817875.1 Pseudomonadota bacterium | reverse complement strand
CCCGTCAGCTTCGAAGGCAAGCTCGTCGTCGCGATCTCCTCGCGCGCGCTGTTCGACTTCGAGGAGGAGAACCGCGTCTTCGAGAGCGAAGGCGAGCGCGCCTACATCGGGTTGCAGCTCTCGCGCCTGCAGGTGCCGGCGAAGGAGGGCGTGGCCTTTCCGCTCGTGAAGAAGCTGCTCGGCTTCAACACGCCCGCGGCGCAGCGCGTCGAGGTGGTGATCCTCTCGAAGAACGATCCTGTGAGCGGGCTGCGCGTGTTCAAGTCCGCGGACCTCGCGGGGCTGCGCCTGGAGCGCGGCGTGTTCACCCGCGGGCGCAACGCGTACCGCTACCTGGATGCGCTGCGCGCCAACCTCTTCCTGTCGGCGAACGAGGTGGACGTGATGGGCGCTCTGGAGGCGGGCTTTCCCGCCGCGCGTGTCTTCCCGGAGTCCGCGCAGGCCGCCGAGCGCCACGCCGACGAGGTGCGCATCGCGTTCGACGGCGACGCGGTCCTTTTCTCGGACGAGGCCGAGCGCGTGTTCCAGCGCGACGGGCTGGACGCGTTCACGCATCACGAGACGCTGCACGCGCTCAGGCCGCTGCCGCCGGGGCCGTTCAAGCCGCTGCTCGAGGCGCTGCACCGGCTGCAGAGCGCGGCCGGCACCGACGTGCCGATGCGCATCCGCACGGCGCTCGTGACCGCGCGCAGCGCTCCGGCGCACGAGCGCGCGGTGCGCACGCTCATGCAGTGGAACATCGAGGTCGACGAGGCGATGTTCCTCGGCGGCCTCGACAAGGCGGCCTTCCTCAAGGCGTTCGAGCCGGACTTCTACTTCGACGACCAGCGCGGCCACACCGAGTCGGCGCGCAAGCACGTCGCGACCGGTCACGTCCCTTTCGGCGTGGCCAACGTGGCGGCGCGCTGAAATCCTCGCGGCGGGCGGGGCTCGCCGCGCCGCCGGCTCAGAGGAAGAACTCGCGCGGCTCGACCTGCACGCGGCCGTACTCGAGCGTGCGCCGGATGTGATGGGGCTCGTCGGCGAAGGCCTTCGGCTCCTTCATGAGGTCGAGCAGCTTGTGCGGCCTGGCCGGCAGTCCCGCGGCGTCGAGCACCACCATCACGCGCGGCTTGAGGCGGCGCTGCGGGTTCTGGGAGATCACGATCCCGATCTCTCCGGTGTTCAGCTCGACGGCGCTGCCGACCGGGTACACGCCGATGCACTGGCAGAACTGCTCGACGAGCGCGCCGTAGTACGCAGTGCCGCGCAGCCTGTAGAGCACGCCGAAGGCCTGCGAAGGCGTGAGCTGCGCGGCGTAGGAGCGCGGCATCGTCATCGCATCGAAGGCGTCCACGATCGCCGCCATCGATCCGAACAGCCCGATTTCGCCGGCCGAGAGCCTTTCCGGATAGCCGGTGCCGTCCTGGTGCTCGTGATGCAGCGCCGCGAGCTCGGCGAGGCGCGCGGGCAGTCCCGGGGTCGCCCGCAGGATCTCGATCGAGTGCTGCACGTGGGTCTTCGCCACCTTGAACTCGGCGGGGGCGAGGTGGCCGCGCTTGCCGAGCAGCGCGTCCGGGAGCTCGAGCTTGCCGATGTCCTGCAGCAGGCCGACCAGGCCGAGCAGCTCGAGGTCGTCGCGCGAGAGCTGCAGGAAGCGCCCGAACGCGATCAGGTAGATCGACGAGTTGATCGCGCGTTCCTGCAGGCCCTGGCCCTTGTGCGCCAGGCGCGCGAGCAGCATCAGCGCGTTCGGGTTGCGCACGAGGCTACCGGTCATGCGCGCGACCGCGTCGCGCGCGCGCTTCGCTTCGAGGATCCTGCCCGCCTGGACCTCGGCGAACAGCTCGGCGACATCGGCCGCGCAGTGGCTGTGCACTTCGTGCGCGCGCGCGAACTCGCTTTCCACCGTTTCGAGCTCGCGATAGGCCGTGCTGCCGCGGATGGCGAACTCCGGCGCGGCGCCGGCCGCCGGCCCGCTCGCCGCGCGGCGCGCCTCCTCCACGTCCTTGCCGCGCTCGGCGTCGATGAATACCGTGCGGCAGTACTTGCGCAGCGCCTCGATGTGCGCCGGCGTGCGCACCAAGAACCCCTGGAACGCGAAGGGCGTATCGGTCCAGGGCCGATCAAGCTCTGACACAAACATGCCAATTGTCAAATCTTCGACAGATATTTCACGTTTCATGGCCGCTTCCCCCCGGGCAGGCGGCGCAATTCGCCAGAGTTTGGACAGGATCGTGTCCACGGGTAAAAGACTGCAAGCCTCGTGCCCGATTTCCTGGAACGAGGGGCCTGAAGGCGGACTTATGCGGCGGCGGGCGCGGAGGGGAGCCTGCGCGCGTGGACCGCGTGACAGGCGACCGCGGCGGCGAGCAGTGCAACCAACAAGCGGGTGCAGCGGATGGTTATCCGCCAGGAGGTGACGGCCTTGTGTGCTACTTAGCGAGCGGCAGCGACTGCTCCACGAGCGCCGCGAGGTAGCCGGCGCCGAGGGGAATTACCGCGTCGTTGAAATCATAGCCCGGGTTGTGCAGGAAGCAGCTCGAAGGCCCGCCGCCCTGGCCGAGCCACACGTAGGCGCCCGGGCGCGCCTGCAGCATGAAGGAGAAGTCCTCCCCGCCCATGGTCGGCTCGGGGTTGCGGATGACGTTGTCTTTGCCGAAGACGCGCTCGCCGACCCGCGCGGCGAACTCAGCCTCGCGATCCGAGTTGATGGTCGCCGGGTAGCCGCGCTTGTACTCGAGCTCGGCGGCCGCGCCGAGCGCCTGCGCGACGCCGCTGACGATCGCCTTGATGCGCGACTCAGCCAGGTCGCGCGTCTCCGGCCGGAAGCTGCGCACCGTGCCGATCAGCTTCACGAAGTCGGGGATCACGTTGAAGGCGCCGAGCTGGCTTGTCTGCATCGAGCACAGGCTCACCACGAGCGAATCGACCGGGCTCACGTTGCGGCTCGCGATCGTCTGCAGCGCGCCGATGACCTGCGCGGCGACCACCACCGGGTCGACGGCGAGGTGCGGGAGCGCGGCGTGCCCGCCCTTGCCGCGGATGACGAGCTGGATCTCGTCGGTGGCGGCCATCATCGGCCCGGCGCCGACCGCCATCTTGCCGGCGGGCAGCGGCGGCCAGTTGTGCAGCGCATAGATCTCGTTCGCCGGAAAACGCTCGAACAGGCCTTCGTCGACCATCGCCTTGCCGCCGGCGCCGCCCTCCTCCGCCGGCTGGAAGATCAGGTACGCGGTACCGTCGAAAGCGCGCGTCTCGGCGAGGTAGCGGGCCGCCCCGAGCAGCATGGTGGTGTGGCCGTCGTGCCCGCAGCCGTGCATCTTGCCGTCGTGCCGCGAGCGGTGCGGCACGTCGCCGGTCTCGTGCATCGGCAGGCAGTCCATGTCGGCACGCAGCCCGATCGCGCGGCCGCTCGCGGTGCGCCGGCCGGGGACGACTCCGACCACGCCGGTCCTCGCGAGGCCGCGATGCACCTCGACGCCCCACGAGGCGAGCTTCTCGGCGACGATTCCGGAAGTGCGGTTTTCCTCGTAGCCGAGCTCGGGGTGCGCGTGCAGGTCCCGGCGGATCTGCTGCAGCTCGGCGTGGTACCTGCGGATGTGCTGGACAGGGTCGCTCATGCTCGTCCTTCTAGGTGGGCAGCGGCCGCGCGCGCGAACGCGATGCAATTGATGCGCAGCGCCTCGAGTATCCCGGCGCTCGCCAAGGCCCGGCCATGGTGCCGAATCCGCCCTGAGGCGTCAAACCGGCAAAGCGATCCGAAAGTTCAGGCCCCTGACATAGCATCAGCGCGCAGCTGGCTGGTGTTGGACGCGTGCTGCCGGGGTCGATACTTCCGGCAGCGCTACTCGGCTGTCGACCTCGGCGAAGTGGCATGCCACCGGGTGACCCTCGCCGCGCTCGACCAGTTCGGGTTCCTCGCCGGCGCAAATGTCCTGCGCTTTCCAGCAGCGGGTGCGGAACCGGCATCCGGAAGGCGGATTGGCCGGGCTTGGCACCTCGCCGGTAAGGACGATCCGTTTGCGCACCCCGCGGGCGCCGGGATCGGGCACCGGGGCGGCGGACAGGAGCGCCTGGGTGTAGGGGTGGCTGGGTTCGGCGTAAACCTCTTCCCGGGTTCCGGTTTCCACGATCTTGCCCAGGTACATGACCGCGACCCGATCAGAAATGTGCCGCACCACCGTCAGGTCGTGAGCAATGAAGACGTAGGCCAGCTCGAACTCGTCCTGGAGGCTTTTGAGCAGGTTGACGACCTGCGCCTGGATCGACACGTCCAATGCGGAAACCGGTTCATCGAGCACGAGAAGGTCGGGGTTCAATGCCAAGGCCCGGGCGATGCCGATCCGCTGGCGTTGCCCGCCGGAAAACTCGTGGGCATACCGCTTCGCGTGCGCCGGGCTCAGGCCAACGGTTTCCATCAGCTCGGCCACTCGCTTCGGGCCGCCGGCCCGGTCGTACAACCCGTGCACCCGAAGCGGCTCGGCGATCAGGTTCAGTACCGTCATCCGGGGATCCAACGACGCGAACGGGTTCTGGAACACGATCTGCATGCTCCGGCGCACGCCGCGCATCTGGCTGCGAGAGAACCGGGTGATGTCCTGGCCCTTGAACTCGATGCTGCCGCCGGTCGGGTCGATCAGCCGGATCAGAGTGCGGCCCAGGGTTGTCTTGCCGCAGCCGGATTCCCCGACGACGCCGAGGGTCTCGCCGGTCGCCACGTCCAGATTGACCCCGTCGATGGCGTGCACTTTTCCAACCGTGCTGTGCAGCAGCCCCCGGGTGATCGGGAAGTGCTTGACCAAATTGCGTGCCCGCAGGAGCACCTCGCCGCGGGTCGAGCGATCGCCCGTCATCGGCCTGCGCCTTCGTGCAGCTCGCCGGCCGGCAGCGCACTGGCTCCTTCGAGCTCAGCGACGAAATGGCAGGCCGAGCGGTGCTCACCGGTGCCGAGTGAACGCAGCTCGGGGCGGGTGACGCGACAGATTTCCCGGCCGCGGGACAGGAAGCACCGTGGGTGGAAAGGGCAGCCGGACGGCACATCGGCCAAATCAGGCGGGCTGCCGGGAATGGGCCGCAGCCATTTCTCGTTGCCCGTCGTCTGCGGCAGGCTGCCGATGAGTCCAAGGGTGTACGGGTGCCGAGGGCTCGAGAAAATCGTTTGGACGTCCGCGGATTCCACCACGTGCCCCGCGTACATCACCACGACCCGGTCGGCCATTTCGGCGATCAACCCCAAATCGTGGCTGATCAGCACCATGCTCGCGCGGGTTTCGCGCTGCGCCGCTCGCAGCACGTCCATGATCTGCGCCTGAATCGTCACGTCCAGGGCCGTGGTCGGCTCGTCTGCAATCAGCAGCGACGGAGCATTGGCCATGCCCATGGCGATCATTGCCCGCTGGCGCATGCCGCCGGAGTACTCGTGCGGAAATTGGGCGTAGTGTCGCTCGGGTTCCGGGATGCCCACCGTTTCCAGCAATTGCACGCCGCGACGGTGAGCCTCGGCTGCTGCCACGTTTTCGTGCGCCTGAATGGCCTCGCGCACCTGCCGGCCCACCCTGAGTACCGGGTCGAGGCAGGTCATCGGATCTTGCGGGATCAACGCGATATGCCGGCCGCGTATCCGGCGAATTTCGCGCTTCGATGCCTGCAACAGGTCTTTCCCGCCGAACAGCACCTGACCGGACGCCACCACTCGAGTGGACGGCGGGATGAGCCGCAGAACGGATAGCATCGTCACGCTCTTGCCGGACCCGGATTCTCCTACCACGCCGAGCGTTTCCCCCGGGTACACGTCGAAGCTCACTCCATCCACGGCGCGCACGGATTCGGTGCGGGTGCGGAACGTGACGCGCAGGTCCTTGATCGACAGCAGCGGTTCTCGCCGTTCGCTCATCACCGAGCTACTCCCGCAGGCTCGGGTCGAACGCATCCCGCAATCCGTCACCCACCAGATTGAAGCTCAATACCGCGAGGAAAATAGTCAGGCCCGGGAACGTCAGCTGGTAGGAGGCCTTGAAGATGAACGAGCGCGCCGTGCCCAGCATCGTCCCCCACTCGGGGGTCGGCGGTTGCACGCCCAGGCCCAGGAAGCCCAAGCCCGCGGCGACCAGGATCGTCACACCGATGTTGAGCGTCGCATAGACGAGGATCGGGGTCAGCGCGTTGCGCAGCACGTGCCTGCGCAGGATCGCCAGCGAGCTCTCCCCGAACGCAATCGCCGCCTCGACATACACCTCTTCCCGCAGGGACAGCGCCTGCCCGCGAGCCAGCCGGATGAATTGCGGGATCACCCCGATGCCCGCGGCGATGGTCACCGTCTGGATGCCCACGCCGAACACGGCGACCAGCACCAGCGCCAGCAGAAAGGGGTTGAACGACAGCAGGATGTCGGTGATCCGCTGGATCACCATGTCCGTAGCCCCGCCGACGTAGCCGGAGATCAGCCCGAGCGGCACGCCGATGATCGCAGCGATGGACACGGCCACCACCCCGATAGCCAGCGTATACCGCCCGCCGTACATGATGCGCGCCAGGATGTCCTGCCCGAGGTCGTCCGTGCCGAACGGGTGCGCCAGTGACGGCGCCAGAAACGCGCTGGACAGGTCCTGCGCGGTCGGATCGTACGGGGTCAGCAGCCGCGCGAAGATCGCCGCAAAGGCCAAGGCCAACAGGATGAAAATGCCGATCATCGCGCCCTTGTTGCGGGCGAACGTCCGGAGCTTCCTCAGTGAGGTCCGCGTCGCCTCGGGCGCGGCGGGTGCCTCGCCGACGGCGGAGATCGAGCTCATCGGTACAACCTCACCCGCGGATCGACGACCGAGTACAAGAGGTCCGTGATGATGTTCAGCACGATGAACATCGCGGCGAAAACGAAGACGATGCCCTGCACCAGCGGGAAGTCGCGGTTGTTGATGGACTGCACCAGCAGTTGGCCGATTCCCGGCCAGGAGAAAACCGTCTCGGTCAGCACCGCGCCTCCCAGCAGCGTGCCGAACTGAAGGCCGATCACCGTCAGGATCGGAATGAAGGCGTTGCGCAGCGCGTGTCGCACCGCCACCCACTCGGCCACGCCTTTGGCGCGCACGGTGCGCACGTAGTCCTGGTCCAACGTATCCAGCATTGTCGAGCGGGTCATCCGGGAGACCACTGCCATGGAGAACACGCCGAGGGTGATCGTCGGCATCACCAGACTGGAGAGCGTGTCGGCACCACCGATAGGCAGCAATCTGAGCTTCACCGAGAACAGCACGATCAACAAGATGCCCAGCCAGTACACCGGCATCGAAATGCCTGCCACCCCGAGCATTGAACCGAACGCATCCGCCCAGCGACCCTTGTGGGTGGCCGCCAGCACGCCCAGCGCGATCCCGAAGATCGCCCCGAAAAGGGTGCCGAAAACAGCCAGCACGATCGTGTACGGCAACCGATGAGCGATCTCCGAGAGCACCGACGTACCAAACCGGGCCGACGTCCCCAGGCTCCCGTGGGCCAGATTCACCAGGTAGCGCCAGTACTGGACCGGGACCGGTTGGTCCAGCCCCATCGAGAGCCGAACCTGTTCGACCTGCTCGGGGGTGGCTTGCAGGCCGGCGATGATCCTGGCTGGATCCCCGGGCAGCGCCCGCACGAGCAGGACCATCACCAGGATCACGCCGAGCAGCGTGATGACGGCAGCGACCAGCCGGCGCACGAGGTAGGTCAAAAAGCCGCTCACGCGCCGGCGCTTTCCACTCGGCCTTCTATGCGGCTTTCCGCTTGCTCTCTGCGCGTGTCGGGTGCTGGCCGGTCGCTGGAAGCGACGCTTCGCCTGCGCCGATGGTCAGGCATCCGCGATCGCGCTCCTTTGTTCCCGTCGCTCAGGGCCTGGGGTGGGCACCCATGGTTTCGAACTTCTCGTTCGGCAGGTACGACACGCCGGTGATCTTGGAGTTGTAGGCCAGGATCAACGTCTGGCTCCACAGGAAGATCCACGGAGCTTGTTGCCAGACCTCCTTCTGGATCCGGCACAGCTGCTGGTTGCGGGTCTTTTCGTCGAGGTTCAGCCCGGCCTCGGAGGCCAGCTTGTCGACTGTCGGATCAGAGAAGAACGACGAGTTCAGACCCTTCGGCGGGATGGTGTCGGTGGTGAACATCTGCAGTTGGGTCTGGCCGTCCAGGGCGCCCGGAGCCCAGCCCAGCATATGCAGGTCGAACGGCCCGTTCTTGTTCAGTATCGCCGACACGTACGACGGCCAGTCCATGGTGCGGACGTCGGCGTCGATGCCCACCTTGCGCAAATACCCGGAAATGGCCTGGGCGAACTGGATGTCCTGGATGTAGCGGCCGGTCGGCGAGCCCAGGGTGATCTTCAAGTTCTTGACGCCCGCTTCGGCCAGCAGCTGCCTGGCCTTGTCCGGGTCGTAGCGGTAGGCGCCGACTTTGCAGTAGCCGCTCAGCGACGAGGGGAACGGCGAGTCCATGAGATTGACGGAGTCGAACATCACGTTCTTGATGATCGCGTCCTTGTCGACCGCATAGTTCAGCGCCTGACGAACCTTCTCGTTGTTGAACGGCGGCTTCGCGGTGTTGATGGCAATGAAGACCGCCCGGTCGCTCGGCGCCTTGAGCACCTTGACCGCCGGGTTGCTCGAGAGGGAAGTCAGGTCCGTGACCGGCGGGTTCATGACGACGTCAAGCTGTCCGGCCAGCAGCCCGGCCTCCCGGGAGTTCGCCTCCGGGATGATCTTGAAGTCGACCGTCTTGTAGTACGGCTTTGGGCCCCAGTAGTCGTCGACCCGCGTGTAGACGACCTCGCTGCCCTTGGACCAACGGGTGAACTGGTACGGGCCGGTGCCCACCGGGTGAACGATATTCGTCGGAGTGTTCCCGTCCTTGGTCGCCGACGTCGGCGAGAAAATCGACGCCATCGTCGTCGTTAGGTTGGGCACCAGGTTGGGGTCCGGGTGCTTCAGGTGGATGGCCACGGTGGTCGGGTTGACCGCCTCGATGCTCTTCATCGACTTGAATCCGGCACCGATCGGCACCCTGACCTTGCCGCTGATCAGACGATCTAGGCAGAAGACCACCGCATCGGCGTTGAACGGAGTCCCATCCTGGAACTTCACGCCGCGGCGCAGTTGGAAGGTCAGCGTCAAGCCGTCCTTGGACGTGGCCCACGAGGTGGCCAGCAGCGGCTCGATCTTGCCCTGCGTGTCGAAAGCCACCAGGGTCTGCAGGCCGTAGTCGATCACGTTCTGCACGGTGGTGGTGGTTTGCTGGGCAGGGTCCACAGTGTCCAGATCGACGCCGATGCCAATGGTGAGCGTGGCATTCGGTGACGGAGCCGGCATGCTTTCCGCCGAGGCATACGTGGTCACGCCAATGGCAAGCGCGGAAATCAGCGTAACCGCTGACCGGATTCGCCAGCGCCGTGAGAGAGATTCCCTGGGCGCCGCGGGGTGCGGAATGTTCATACGGTGCTCCTTCTCTGGTGGCATGTCTTGTTATCCCGGCACCGTGTTGGCCGGGCAATCGTCCCGCTTGGAAGTGCATGAGCACTGCCGTCGCGATCTTGTATCGCTCGTGTGCGACGCGTGACAAGAATATTGACGCCTGTGAGCTTCAGCAAGCAGAGGCTGATCGCGGCGGGTTCCTCGGTCGACACGAAGGGCGTGGCGTGGGCATTCCAACTCATTGAAGCGGCATCACAAATGGAGGATTCCTGCGCACGTGCCGGCCGACGACCGTCGCCCTGACCGGGCCACGGCGTCGGTTTACGTCCCGGCTGCGACGATCTTCCCCGGCTCTCGCCTGCGTCCAAACCGGACAAATCGGCGCTCCGGTATGTCGGGAGGCCTGAAGTTAGAATCGCGCGGTGCCCGATTTTGCGAGCAAGCTCGTCCGCTGGCAGCGCGCGCACGGCCGCCACGACCTGCCGTGGCAGGGCAGCCGCGAGCCCTACCGCATCTGGCTGTCCGAGGTGATGCTGCAGCAGACACAGGTCGAGGCGGTGATCCCGTACTACGCGCGCTTCGTGGCGCGCTTTCCGGACGTCGCGAGCCTCGCGCGCGGCTCCGAGGACGAGGTGCTGCGGCTCTGGAGCGGACTGGGCTATTACGCCCGGGCGCGCAATCTGCTCGCGGCGGCACGCCGCGTGGCGAACGAGCTGGGCGGCCGCATTCCCGCGGACGCCGAGTCGCTCGCGGCGCTCCCGGGGATCGGGCGTTCCACCGCGGCCGCGATCGCGGCCTTCGCGTTCGGCGAGCGCGCCGCGATCCTCGACGGCAACGTGAAGCGCGTGCTGGCGCGCTGCTTCGGCGTCGAAGGCTATCCGGGCGAGCGCGCGGTCGAGCAGCGGCTGTGGCGGCTCGCCGAGAGCCTGCTTCCGGCGAGCTCGATCGAGGCCTACACGCAGGCCATGATGGACCTCGGCGCGACGCTGTGCACGCGAGTGAACCCGCGCTGCGATGCCTGCCCGATCGCGCGCCGCTGCGTGGCGCGCCGCGAGGGACGGGCTGCCGAGCTGCCCGCCGCGCGCCCAAAGAAGCCGAAGCCCGAGCGGCGCGCGACCTGGCTGGTGCTCGTGCACGGCGAGCGGGTGCTGCTCGAGCGCCGGCCGCCCGTGGGCGTGTGGGGCGGGCTGTGGAGCTTTCCCGAGCTCGAAGGCACGCGGCTGCGGCGCTTCTGCACGCAGGAGCTCGGCTGCGAGATCGCGCGCACCCGGCGGCTCGAGCCGGTCGAGCACGGCTTCACGCATTTCCGCCTGCGCGCGCAGCCGCTGCTTTGCGCGGTGCGCGGGGTCGCGGCCGCCGCGCCCGGGCGCGAGTGGCTGGCGCTCGCGCGCGCGCCCGATGCGCCGGTGCCGGCGCCGGTGCGCAAGCTGCTCGGGAAACTAAGGGCTTCGAGCGCGACCACGGCGCATTAGAAAGGAGCGCCGCGCAAAGAGCGCGAGCTCGCGAGCCTCGGGCCGGCTCACCCTTCGCCCGATGCCGCGAGCCCGCGATGGCGCACGAGCACGGGCCATTCGCCGCGGAACTGCGCGGCGAGCTTCTCCGCCAGGTACACGGAGCGGTGGCGCCCGCCGGTGCAGCCGATCGCGACCGTGAGATAGCTGCGGTTGTCGCGCACCATCTCGGGCAGCCAGCGCGCGAGCAGCGCGCGCACGTCCTCGAGCAGGCGCTGCACCGCGTCGTGGCGCTCGAGGAACTCGACCACCGGCGCGTCGCGGCCGGTGAGCGGCTGCAGCGCGGGCTCGTAATGCGGATTGGGCAGCATGCGGGCGTCGATCACCCAGTCCGCGTCGAGCGGCAGGCCGTCGCGATAGGCGAACGACTCGAACAGCAGCGCCATCGTGCCGCCACCCAGCCCGAACAGCTCGCGGATCCAGTTGCGCAGGCTCTTGGGCTGCAGGCCGCTGGTGTCGATGCGGTGGCCGAGCTGCGAGACTCCGCCGAGCAACGCGCGTTCGCGCTCGATCGCCTCGGCGAGCGTGAGCTCGGCGCCGGCGAGCGGATGGCGGCGCCGCGTCTCGGCGAAGCGGCGCAGCAGCGTGTGCGGCGTCGCCTCGAGGAACAGCACGCTGCAATCCAGGCCGCGCGACTGGAGCCGCGCGACGCTGTCTGGCAGGTCGGGAAGCGCCGCGCTGCGCGCGTCCACGCTCAGCGCGATG
>JAKAFQ010000724.1 GCA_021817875.1 Pseudomonadota bacterium | reverse complement strand
TAGCTGAACGGCCCGCGGGCCGGCGACAGAAGTTTCAATTCTTCGACCACCTGCTGGATGTTTTCGTGCAGCAGCTGCGCGTCATTCCAGCAACCGCATCCCGTCAGCGCATTGAACGACGGCACGCCGGTCACGAAAAGATCCTGTGTGTTACGCTGGATTTCCCGTTGAAAATCCGTGGTCGATGTCAACTTGTAGCCATCAGCGAAATTATAGCTGACGTTCAGCATCCCGTCTTCGTCATGCGCGATCGCGCCGGAGTTGACCAACTGGCTGGCGTAGTTGAGATTCGACAGGCTCGGCGTGATGTTCGGCAGCAGATTCTGCTGCGACGTCGGGAACGATGGCGAGCACGGCGGATACCGGCGCCCGACGTACATGCAGTTCTGGCCCGGCGTGAGATACGTGTAGACGTAGGGATTGCCGAACGCCTGATACACCGAATAGCGCAGCGAAAGGAGGACGTCGAGGGCCGCAGTCGGCCGCCAGCGCAGCTTGGCCCGGCCGCCCGTGTCCTGCATTCGCGTGTGCTTGCCGTTGTACAGATTCAGCGTCGGAAACTGAACGCTGTGGCCCCAGACGAACGTGCTGAACGAGAGATCGTGATCGATCGGACCGGCCAGATAGGCCTGCAGATGCTCCTCGTTATCGCTCGTGACCGTGGTATCGAGCGAACCCGTCCATTTGTCGCTCGGGTCATGCGTCAGTATGTTGATTTCACCGGCCGACGCGGCACGTCCCCCGAGGGTCGACTGCGGCCCCTCCAGCACCTCGATGCTCCTGACGTCTTCGAGCTGATTCGCGGCATAGGAATCCCACGGCACCGGCACACCGTCGATCGCAACCTCCACACCGGAGGTCAGACCGACCGCCGACACCCGCGCGACGCTCGATATGCCGCGGATACCGAGCGGTGGCCGGTCATCGAGCGAACCGGTGAATTCCACCGCCGGCACCAGGGTGTTCAGATCGGACAGCTGGCTGGCGTTGGCGGCCGCCAGGTGTCCGCTGCCGAGCACCGTGACCGCCACCGGCGCGTCCCGCAGACTCTCCGGCCGCTTCTGGGCGGTCACGATGATGGTCTCCAGCCGCTCGACCGCATTGATGTGGGGCTGGGGCGCAAGTTGCTTTGCCCATAGCACCGACGGCCCAAGGAAAATCAGCGCACAGGCGACGCCGATGACCGCGGTTGTCGGCGCGGTGCGGGTGACGCGAGGTACCCTCGGAATCCGCTTAAACATTGAGTGTCCCCTTCTGACCACGTTACAGCTGTGTCGACACGCCAGCCGCCTCCTGGGCCGAATCCCGCTACACCGTGACTTCCCTCTATGTCCGACTGTGGTGCGCAACGCCCGCCTTCCGGATCGATGATCGCGCCCCACGTGGAAGCTCGTTATCAAATGGTTGGGCTGATTATCTTCATATATTTTAATTTGTCAATGATCTGCTTTTTCCGGCCACGGTCGGAATCGCCGGCAGCACCGACATTGGCGCCGTCTGTGCACTGCGGATCGCAGGCGTTGGCCGGGCGGCGCGCGGTCACTCGAAACGCGATCGCCGGACCGGCGATTGTTAATGAGCTGAAATTGAATTATTTTCAATGGTTACGACCAGGCGCGGAGATGCCCGATGACAACCGTTGCTGCTTCGTCAACGCCATGTGCCGGGGAGGGACGTGCCGGCCTGTACGCGCTTCTGGAGCGGTATCTTGCCGCGCTCAAAGCCCGTTCGCCGGATCTCGTGCCGTGGGCGGAAGATGCGAAAACGACCGAGAACAATGTGGCGCTGCGCATCGGTGATGGCCTGTGGGGGTCGGTCACCGGCCTCGGCGAGTACCAGCTGCGGTTCGCCGATGTGCAGCTCGGCAGCGTCGGCTTTCACGGCGTCGTCGAGGAGTCCGGCAGCCGCTCACCGTTTGCGATGCGGCTGAAGACCAACGGCGGGAGAATCGCCGAGGTGGAGACCATCGTCGTACGCGCCAGAGACAGCGGCGTGCCGTTCGTCACCGCCGAGCTGACGGACAGGCCATCGTTCAACGAAATCGTGCCGGCCGAGCTGCGCAGTTCGCGGACCCAGCTGCTCGCGATCGCAAACGGCTATTTCGACACCCTGCAGAGAAACGACGGCACCCTGCACGTGCAGTTCGAGGACGGCTGCAATCGCCGCGAGAACGGCACGCAGACCACCAACAACCCGCAGGCGGCCGAGAAGTACGGCTTCATCATGGGTCTGGGCTGCACCGAGCAGTTCAGACTCGGTTATTACCGCTTCGACGACCGTCTGCGCAGCCGTCGCGCGCTGGTCATCGACGAGGAGCGCGGCCTGATCATGATGGCGGCGTTCATCGATCATTCCGGCCGTCTCGACGCGTACACCCTGACCGATGGACGCACGATCAGGTCGAAATACCGACCGCACAGCTTCCTGCTCCTGGAAACGTTCAAGGTCCGTGGCGGCAGGATCGCGGACATCGAGGCGGTGTTCACCACCGTCCCCTACCGCATGCCCTCTCCCTGGGTCGGGGCAGGATTCGTCTACGAGTGAGTCGCCGACAGCCGCTCCGCGTCTTCGGCCGGCCTCACGCCGAGCAGTTTGGCCATCAGCCGTACGAACTGTTCGGTCTCGGCTGCCGTCAGCCGTCCGTCCATGAACGTGCTGTCGGCCACTTTGGCGAGCTTCAGCAGTCTGTTCAGAAATTTCCGGCCCGCGCTGGTCAGGTAAACGGTTCGCGACCGACCATCCGCCTCGGAGATCTTGCGTACGAGCAGTCCACGGATTTCGAACAGCTT
>JAKAFQ010000082.1 GCA_021817875.1 Pseudomonadota bacterium | reverse complement strand
CAGCGCATCCATCATCACGATCGCGTTCTCGGCCCCATCGACGTAGGGGTGATAGCCGAGCGTCGAGATGTCATAGCCGAGGTAGTTCGGCGCCACCACGATGTCTCCCTGGGCGGCGAACACCGCAGCGACCATCGCGGATTCGGTGTTGGCGGCATTCGAGGTATCGCTGATGTCCGCGATGTTGTAGGTGGAGGAGGTCGCCGTGCCGTGCGCGTACAGCACGATGGGCCGCGGCCCGGTGCACGGGGCCGCCGAGCCGGTGGGCACCATCAGCGCGCCCGAGGCGCGCTGCGGCGAATTGTCCGGCCCCACGGTCCAGTACTTGAAGTAGTAGAAATCCACGCCGCACACCGGCGTGCCGGCGAGACTGAGCAGCGCCGCCCCCGAGGCGGTGGCGCTCAGCTGCCCCGCGAAGGCCGTCGCGCTCAGCGAGGCGACCCGCAGGGCCGGATCGTTGATCAGCGTGCCGCGCTGGTCGGTCGTCGCCACGGCCGATGTCGGACTGTCGTGGCCACAGCCGCCCAGGGCGAGCACCGCCACCGCGGCGCACAGCAGACCCCCGGTCTTGTTCATCATGACCCCTCCCCGCACTCGCGATGCACCCGGCAATTCAAACAAGCGTTCGTTTCGCACGCTGTGTCGTCGAGCATACAGGGTCGTCGAGGTGCCGGGTACCCCCTCCTGTCACCTCTAGAATCAGTCTCTTAGGACACCAGCTCCGGCAGGACCCCGACCCACTGGATTCAGACACGGTCCAGCCGTTGCCCACTGGCAACAGCTTGCACTTGCGGGCCTCGTGTCCGGGGAAGGGAGAATAGTGGTGATGCGGCGAGCGGGAAGACAGCGTCGCGTGCGGCCAGACGGAAGGCCGCCGGTCGGGCGGATCGCGACGGTCGCCCGGCCTCCGCAAGCCAAACGGGGGTGGCACGCGCCGTGCCACCCCCAGGATGGGTCATGGTGTTGCGGTCAGCGAACGCGGGCCGCTTTACGCCGAATCACCGCAAGTGCGAGCAGACCCAGGCCCACCCCGAGCAGTGCCAGGGACCCGGGCTCGGGCACCGTCGTCGACGGCGTCCCGAGAGAGATGAAGGCCATGTTGCCCGTGAGCGAACCTTGGTGCAGGTCATAGGTGGGCGACTCGGAGTAGCCGTTCTGATCGAGGCCTTCCCAGCCGACGAAACCGCCCGTGGCGTTGTGAGTGGGACTGAAGACCGAATACACCGACTGACCGGTGTAGCCGTTGCCGGACACGTTGGCCGTGAACGTGACCTGGAAATTGCCGGTCTGCGCATACCACTGAGATCCGCCGTCACCGACGCAACCCCCGCCTCCGCAGGTAGCGGAGTTGATGATGGCCGAGGTGCCGATGAACTCATCGTCATAATCGCCCGCCGTGAGATTGTGCGGCGTCAGCGCGCCCGAGACACCACCGGGCAGGGACCCCCAGGTGAAGCTCTGCGTTCCTGACAGGGTTCCCAGAGCGACCGTCGCCGTGTCACCGTTGTTCTGGCCCTGATAGCCGAGGAGCACCATCTGCGCATTGGTGAGCGTGATGCCGCTCGGAATGATAAACGTCAAGGCCGGTGTGTCGAACCCGGTGCAGCCATAGCAGCCGGAAATGGAGGCAACCTGGGTGGAACCGCCCGCCCACGCCGGAACGACGAAAAGGGCCGCCATCAGGCCCAGCACACTCAGCCAGAGCCCCGAAGAATTCGAACGCCTCATGATGCAAACCTCCCGAAGGACACCGAAAACGGCTCGGGCTTCGAAGCTGCGAGCCTCATGTTGTTGATTCTTGAGCCGATCAGTGAGGTGTGCAGGCCGCGGCAAGCGCCGTACAGCGGCGTCCGACCGCCACACCCTGACATCACTCGATCACCCTGTCGGAATACCTTATGCAATACGCGCGCCAGAAATCCGAAGGCTATTTCCGTCAATACCTTAGCGAGGATCGGGCAGCCGGAAGGCAGGCAATATGTAAGGGATTTCGACACCCGGACAGCACCCTGCGCCGCTCGTCGCCCGGGTACCGGACGGCGGTTCGCAGGGGTTGCCGGCGACGCCTGCCTCAGCGCGGCGTATCGGACTTCGCGCCGCCCTCGCGAGTGCGCACCGGCGTGGCGAGCCCCCGCTCGGCTGTAGCGGAATACCCGGGCCGGCGAGTCCGCCCGATCGGCACGGCGGCGCGTGCGGACGGCGCCGCGAGGCGATGCGGACGCAGCCGGGTCACCGCACCCTGCGCCGCTCGTGCAGCGGCCGGCGCACCGCGGCCATAGAGCCGCAGGAACCGCTCGCGCGAGATCACCGCGCGCAGGCACTCGCGACGCAGCACCCCGGCGCGCAGGGAGGCCGGATTGCTCGCCAGGATCAGCAGCACCACCAGGAGGTTCTCCCCGACGAGCCGCCACAGCCCCTCGGGCCCGGCGTGCACCTGGGCCTCGAAGCCAAAGCGCCCGAAGATGCGTGCCAGCTGCGCGCTCTGATGATGGGTCCGCAGGTGCATCTCGGCACGCAACGCCACCACGTCGTGGCCCGCCTCTGACTCGGACAGGTAACGGGCGAGCTCGCGCAGGGACGCCTCCATCCGCCGCGCGGTGCGCCGGGCCCAGGCGACGGACGGGCCCTCGCGCCCCATGGCCGGCACGTGCTCGTTCCACAGGTGCAGCTGCAGCAGCGGGTCGCCGATCTTCACCCGCAGGCCGTCGGCGAGGCGCATGTTCTCCTCGGCACGACGGATTTCCGCGCGGAACAGGCACTCGGAGCGTCCGGAGTACTCGTAGATGCCGAAGCGGCGGCACAGCCAGCGATCCAGTCCGAAGATCCACTGGCCGGCCAGGGCGCGTGGGTCGCGGCGTTCGGAAGGCTCGCCCGTCACGGCAGACTCCTTGCAGGTCGGCGCCAGGAGACCCGAGGATAGATCCTCCGGGACCGGAGCGCAGCCCCGGACCCGAGACCGCCTGCGGGCCCGAGCGAGGTCTCGTGCGAGGCGTTGCCGCCGCCCCGGCGCCGACCGACCGGATCGGTCTCCGTAACGACTACGCCCGGCCCGCGCCCCGGGTCATCGCCCAGTCGAGCAGCCGGCTCGCCATCCCGCCCCCGAAACTCGCGCCCGTCACCGTCTCGAGCCGGTACGGCGCCCCGGTGAGAATGGACTCGGCGGCCGCGAGGCCGCTGCGCACCGCCGGGCCGATGCCTTCGGCCATGTCGCGGGTGGCGAGCCCCGCCGCATCGCCGGCGATGAAGGCGTTGCCGCGGCGCACCACCTCCACCGGGCCGCGCAGATAGTAGCTGTACCCGGACGGATCGTAGTGCGCGCCACGGGCGAGCCGCCGATCGAGCTTCGCGACGAGCCGCGCCCAGTGCTCGTGGATGGAGCGGCCGCTGCGCTTGATGCGCTCGGCCATGCCGCCGATGCCGATGTTGAGCCAGCCATTCTGTTTCGGCACGTACCACGCATAGCCCGGCAGGCCGTGCTCGAAGAACCACAGGTGGCAGTCCGGGTCCTGCCACGCGTACGGGATTTCGTGCTCGAGCGTCACGGTCTGCAGCGCCGCGGCGCGCGGATTCAGCTGCCGGAACAGCGTGCGGTACACCGGGCAGCGCGTGCCGCCCGCCCCGATCAGATGGCGCGCACGGAACTGCCCGTCGATCACGTAGGCGCCATCGCGCTCCTCGATGCCGCGCACCGCATGCTCGATCAGCGGCGCGCCGGAGCGCTCGAGCAGCCAGGCGTCGAACTCCACGCGCCGGATCGAGTGCTGCACGCAGGGCACGGGCAGGTGCAGCCCCCTGAAGTGCAGGTGCATCCGCTCGAACGTCAGGACGCGATGCGGATAGGTGTTGACGTCGATCTCGAGGTCGCGCACCACCTCCGGGGTGATCCAGCCGGCGCACAGCTTCAGGCGCGGGAAACGCGCCTGATCGAGCACCAGCACGTCGCAGCCGGCGCGGCGCAGCTTCCAGGCCGCGCTCGATCCGGCCGGCCCGCCGCCGACGATCAGCACATCGCAGCTGCGCATCGCCCGCTCAGTGCTCGTACAGGTGCGCGCGGGTGAGCGGAATGTCGTGGTTGTCACACGGCGCGAACACCACCTGGAACAGCTGCAGCGTCCCGGTGGTGAAACCCGCCACCGAGCCGGCGAGGTACATCCGCCACAGGCGCACGAACTTCTCGTCGAACATCTCGCGCACCCGGGCGCTCTCGGCCTCGAAGCGGGCGAGCCAGTGGCGCAGCGTCTGCGCGTAGTGCAGGCGGAGATTCTCGACGTCGAGGATCGACAGGTCCCAGGGCTCGAAAATGCCCATCATCTGCCCGAGCGAGGGCGGACAGGCGCCGGGGAAGATGCGCTTCTCGATCCACGGCTGCAGCGGCGCCGGGTAGTTGCGGCCGATCGAGTGGATCAGGCCCCGGCCGTTCGATCCCAAGCTGCGGGCGATCACCTCCCCGAGCGTGCGGTAATGCTCCACCCCGACGTGCTCGAGCATCCCCACCGAGACGAAGGCGTCATAGCGGCCCGAGATGGTGCGGTAGTCATCGAGGACGTACTCCACCTGCGAGGAGAGCCCTTCGCGCTCGGCGCGCTCGCGCGCATAGGCGACCTGCTCGCGCGAGATGTTGAAGGCGCGCACCTTGACGCCGTAGTGGCGCGCCATGTGCAGCGCGAGCGTCCCCCAGCCGCAGCCGGCCTCGACCACGCTTTCCCCCGGACGCAGCCGCAGCTTGCGGCACACGTGGTGCATCTTGGCGAGCTGCGCCTCATCGAGCCCGGTCCCGGCGCTCGGGTAGTAGGCGCAGGTGTAGGCCATCGTGGTGCCGAGCCACAGCGCGTAGAACGCGTTGCCGATGTCGTAATGATGGTGGATGTTGTGCCGCGAGCCGGCCAGGGTGTTGCCATGACGGCGGCGCGGCCGCGCGGCCGGGACAGGCCGTCCGGGGCTGCCCGCCCGATAGACCTCCTCGAGCAGGCGCACCAGGTCGCCCTCGATCTCGATGCGCCCCTCGCTGTAGGCGTCCGGGAAGCGCACCTGCGGATCGGCGAGCACCGCGAACAGTGTCGCGCGGTCGGCGAGGCGCACCCGGCACACCGGCTCGGCGCCGGCCGGCGCGATGCGCTCACCGTCCCACAGGGTGAACTCGATCGGCGGATCGCCCAGGCGGCGCAGCAGGCCGCGCACCAGGCGGCCGGCGAGCGAGCCGCGCGTCTGGGGTTGCCCGGCGCTGCGTGGGGTGCGGGCGTCCGGTGAGGACATCACGCTCTGTTCTCTGGCGTTCAAGGCGCATCTCTCCAGTTGAGGGCGGCCCACTCTAGCGGGCCCGGCGCCGCCCCCGCAAGCGCCCCGGACCCGGCCCCGGGGCTTGCGCGGGATGCCGCGGACACCGGAAGATCGAGGTTTTTCGGCGGCCGGCCCCACCGGGCGCCGAGGAGCGCATCGGGCATGTGGAAGTCGATGGTGGCGATCGGGCTGGGGGCGGCGCTCGGGGCGCTGCTGCGCTGGTGGCTCGGCAACCGGCTGAACGGGTTGTTTCCGTCGCTGCCGCCGGGAACGCTGGCCGCGAACCTGCTCGGCGGCTACGTGATCGGCGCGGCGATCGCCTTCTTCGCGCGCAACCCCGCGATCGCGCCGCAGTGGCGGCTGCTGGTGATCACCGGCTTCTGCGGCGGTCTCACCACCTTCTCGACCTTCTCGGCCGAGGTGGTGTCCTCGTTCGAGCAGGGACAGACCTTCTGGGCGCTCACCGAGATCGCGACCCACGTCGGTGTTTCGCTGCTCGCGACCTTCGCCGGCCTGCTCACGGTCGCCTGGGCCCTCGGCTGAGGCGCGCGTTCCGCGGCGCCCGGTGAGCGCCTCAGCGGCGCTTCTCGAAGAACGCCCGCGCCGCCGCCTCGAACTCCCCGGATTTGACGCGCACGGCGAACTCGCGCAACTCCTCGTCCATCCGTCCGGACACATCGTGCGTGCGGCCCCGGCGCAACAGCCGCTTGGTGGCGCGCAGGGCCTCGGGCGGCCGGCAGGCGAGCGCCCGGGCGAGCGTCCTCGCCTCCTCCATCAGGCTCTCATCGGCCACCACGCGGTTGACGAGGCCCCACTGGCGCGCCGCCTCGGCGTCGAACGGCTCCCCGAGCAGCAGCATCTCGGCGGCGCGCTGATGCCCCATCAGCGCCGGCAGCAACAGGGTGCTCGCCGCCTCCGGCACCAGCCCGAGTGTCACGAACGGGGCGATGAGCCGGGTGCTGCGCTCGGCCGCCACCACCAGGTCGCAGTGCAGCAGCAGCGTCACGCCGAGCCCCACCGTGGGCCCGTGGACCGCGGCCACCGCCGCCTTGGTGAGCCCGGCGAGCGCGCGCACGAAGCGCACGGTCGGATGGTCCGGCGCATCGAGCGGCGGCCCGGAGAGGAAATCCCTCAGGTCGTTGCCGGCGGTGAAGCAAGCGCCCTCGCCGCTCAACAGCAGCACGCGCAGCCGCTCGTCGGCCTCGAACGAGGCGAGCGCATCGGCGAGCGCACCGTACATCTCGAGCGTCAACGCGTTGCGTTTCCCGGGCCGGTTCAGCCGCACCTCGCACACCGCGGCATCGCGTGTCACGATCACCTGCTCGCTCATGGTTCCCTCGCCGCACCGGCTTGCCTGGCTGGACCGGAGTATTATAGTACCCGACCGCGCATCGCCCCCCCGGATCCACCGACATCCCCCGCACCATGCCGCACCCGCTGCCGCGCCTGAGCCGCCTCGCCCTCGAGCGGGCGAAATCGAGTCACGACCAGATCGCGGCGCTGCTCGGCATGGAGCTGCTGAAGGGGATGTATCCGCCGGGAACCAACATGCCGCCCGAGCCGGAGCTGCTCGGGCGCTTCCACGTCTCGCGCACCGTGATCCGCGAAGTCATGAAGACCCTCTCGGCCAAGGGCTTCGTGATCTCCAAGACCCGGGTCGGCACCCGGGTGCGCGAGCGGCTGTACTGGAACTACTTCGATGCCGACGTGCTCGCCTGGCGGGTGCGCCTCGGCTTCGATGACGAGTTCATGCACTGCCTGGTCGAGGTGCGCCGGGCGCTCGAGCCGCTCGCCGCCTCGCTCGCCGCGCGGCGGCGCAGCGCGGAGGACCTCTCGCGGCTGCGCGAGTGTCTGCGCCAGATGAGCCGCCCCGGGCACAGCCGCCAGAGCTTCGCCGAGGCCGACCTCGACTTTCACCTCATCGTGGGCAACGCCACCGGCAACCCGATGATGCGCTCGGTGGCGAGCGTGATCGAGGCGGCGCTGGTGGCCTCGTTCATCCACAGCTCCCCGGTGGATGATCCGCTCGATCACGAGCGCTCCCTCGCCGCGCACACCGCCATCGTCGATGCCATCGCCGCGGGCGATGAGACGGCGGCCGCCGAGGCCATGCGGCGGGTGATCGACATCGGCGTGGACCGCATCGACGTCACCCGGCGCGTCCAGGCGCAGCAGCGCTGAGCACGGGCCGGTCCGCCCGGCCGCGGCCCGTCCCGACTATTCGGCCACTTCCGCCGAGGCGAGCGCCCGGGCGCCGGCCGGCCGGTGCCACAGCTCCTGGATCGACTCCAGCGTGCGGCCCTTGGTCTCGGGCACGAAGCGCAGCACGAACACCGCCGACAGCAGGCTCATCGTGCCGTAGATCCAATAGGCGAAGCCGTGGTTGAAATGCGCGTTCAGCCAGCCGCTGCCGTCCATCACCTTGAACGACCAGGACACCAGCAGGTTGGCGAGCCACTGCGCCGCCACCGCGATCGCCATCGCCTTGCCCTTGATGGCATTCGGAAACATCTCGGCGAGCAACACCCACACCACCGGACCCCAGGAGAGCGCAAAGCCCGCGATGTAGGCGACCACCGCCACCAGCGCCCAGAGCCCGACCGCCCGGGCGTCGAACAGGCTGCCGAGGGCGAACATCGCCGCCGACATCGCCAGCGAGCCGACCAGCAGCAACGGCTTGCGCCCGAGCCGGTCCACCGTGGCGATCGCCACGAAGGTGAACACCAGGTTGGCCGCGCCCACCACCACGGTCTGCAGGAACGCCGAGTTGGTCGAGGCGCCCATGTTCTGGAACATCAGCGGCGCGTAATAGAGCACCGCATTGATGCCGATCAGCTGCTGGAACACCGACAGCAGCACCCCGATCACGAGCACCGGCAGTCCGAAGGCGAGCAGCCGCCCGCCGCGCACCTGCAGCGTGCGCTCGATGTCGGCGAGGATGCCGCGCGCCCGCGCCTCGCCGTTGACGCGGGTGAGCTGCGCGAGCGCCTCGGCGCTGCGCCCGCGCATCGCGAACCAGCGCGGCGTGTCGGGCACGAACAGCAGCAGCACCAGGAACAGCAGCGCCGGCAGCGCCTCGGAGGCAAGCATCAGCCGCCAGGCGGTCGACAGGTACCACGCGTGCGTGCCGAGCGTCTGGATGAACCAGTTGACGAAGTACACCACCTGGATGCCGACCACGATCGCGAGCTGGTTGAACGCGACCAGCCGGCCGCGGATGGCGCTGGGTGCGATCTCGGCGATGTACAGCGGGGAGATCATCGAGGCGATGCCGACGCCCATGCCGCCGAGGATGCGGTAGGCGATGAAGGGCGTGAGCGCCGCCGGGCCCATCCGCCCGATCACCCCGAGGCCGAGCTCCGGGACCGCCGAGCCGATCGAGCCGAGCAGGAACAGCAGCGCCGCCACGATCAGCCCGCCCTTGCGTCCGAGCCGGCTCGAGAGCACGCCGGCCACCGCCGAGCCGATCACGCAGCCGGCGATGGCGCTCGAGATCGTCCAGCCGGAAAGACTGCTCGCCGCGGTCTGCGAGAGGTGCTGCGGATCGATGAAGTAGTGATCGATCGCGCCCACCGCGCCGGAGATCACCGCCGTGTCGTATCCGAACAGCAGCCCGCCCAGGGTCGCCACGAACGTCAGCGCGACCACGAGCCCCGTATTGTCTTGGTCCATCCCCGCCCCCGCCATGATGCGCCCGCCGCGACCGGCGGACCCGGGTCAGTATGCCGGGTTCATGGCCCGGCGTGTGGTGTCGCCGCGCGGCACTCGCCCCCGCCGCGCTGTCGGAGTTTCTTACATATTGTGTCGGCAATGACCGTCAGATTCGCCCAACCACTTGAATGAAATTGCGCTTTTCAAAACGGCACGTCTTTTGCTGGATAGCCCGCAAACCGATCCGGCCCACCGGGTCAGAGGACAGTGCCCATGGTCTTCGACGTCGATCCAGCGCTACGCGCCGCACGGGCCGCACGCACCTGCCCGCGCATCCGCGAACGGGTCCACCGCGCGCAGGGGCCCGGTCAGGGCTGCCGCTGCCGTGCGTGGCCGGCTAGGGCATCAGGCTCGCGATGGGCTGGGGAGCGGCGAGAAAAAACCCCTGGGCGTAGTCGACGCCAATGCGCTCGAGCTCATCGAGCACTGACTGCACCTCGACGCATTCGGCCACCGTCTCGATGCCGAGGGTGTGCCCCACCTTGCAGATCGCCTCGACCATGCTGCGGTCCACCGGATCTTCGGCGAGGCGGCGCACGAACTGCCCATCGATCTTCACGAAGTCCACGGGCAGGCTCTTGAGGTAGCTGAACGAGGACAGCCCCGTCCCGAAATCATCCAGCGAGAACTTGCAGCCGCGCGCCCGCAGCTCGCGCATCGCGAAGGCGACGTTCGAGAGGTGGGTGACGGCGGCGGTCTCGGTGATCTCGAAGCACAGCGCGCCGGCGACCCCCGACTCCTCGACCTGCTGCATCACGAAGTCGATGAACGACTGCTCGTTGAGCGAGGTACCGGAGAGATTGACCGCGAGCAGCGGCAGCTCGAGCCCGCGCTGGCGCCAGGCGGCGAGGTGCGCGATCGCCTCGCGCACCACCCATCGGTCGATCACCGACATGACGTTGTAGCGCTCGGCCGCCGGGATGAACTCCCCCGGGGGCACCAGCTGCCCGTCATCGTCGCGCAGGCGCACCAGCAGCTCGTGGAAGGCGCCGCCGGCGCGGTGCGCCACCGGGCGGATGGGCTGGAAGTACAGCTCCAGCCGGTTGTCCTCCGCGGCGCGCGTCACCCTCGCCACCCAGTGCATCTCACGGTGGCGCGGGTGGCTGATGCCGTCGGACTCGTAGAGGTGGATGCGGTTGCGCCCCTCGTCCTTGGCCGCATAACAGGCGATGTCGGCGGCGCTCATCAGGCTGGCGACGCTCTCGGTGTCGGCCTTGATCTGCACCATCCCGACGCTCGCCCCGATCGACAGCGTGCTCGAGCCCCAGGTGAAGCGGTAGTCGCGGATCGCCTGGCGGATGCCCTCGGCCACCCGGGTCGCCTGCTCGAGCGTGCAGCCCTCGAGCAGCACGCCGAACTCGTCCCCGCCGAGCCGCGCGATGGTGTCGGCGGCGCGCACCCGCGAGCGCAGCAGGCCGGTGATGTCGCGCAGCAGCCGGTCGCCCGCCTGGTGGCCGCAGGTGTCATTGACCACCTTGAACTGGTCGAGATCGATGTACAGCAGCGCGTGCACCGCCTCGGCGCGCTGGGCGCCGAGCACCGCGGCCTGCAGACGGTTGTCGAACTCGCGGCGGTTGATCAGGCCGGTGAGCGCATCGTGGCTCGCCTGGTAGGACAGCGCCCGCTTCAGCCGCCGCTCGCGCGTCACGTCGTGGAAGACCATCACCGCGCCGATCACCTTGCCCTGGCGGTCGCAGATCGGGGCGGCGGACTCCTGGATGGCGACCTCGTGGCCGCCGCGGGTGACGAGCACCGCGTGGTCGGTGGCGGGGTTGCCGCGGCCGCGGCCGAGCACGCTCAGCAGCGGATTGTCGATCGGCCCGCGCGAGAGCTCATCGACGAGCGTCAGCACCTCGGCGATGGGCCGCCCGCGCGCCTCCTCGAGCCGCCAGGCGGTGAGGTTCTCGGCGACCGGGTTGATGTACTCGATGCGCCCCTCGGCATCGGTGCTGATGACCGCATCGCCGATCGACTGCAGCGTCACCTGCGCCCGCTCCTTCTCGGCGAACACCGCCTGCTCGGCGCGCTTGCGCTCGGTGATGTCGGCAATGCTGCCCTCGTAGCCGGTGATCCGCCCGGTGCCATCGCGCACCGCGCGGGCGTTCTCCAGCACCACCACCGGCTGGCCGTCGCGCCGGCGCAGCACGAACTCGGCGTTGCGGATCTCCCCCTCGGCCTCCACGCGGCGGATGAACACGTCGCGGTCGGATGGATTCCAGTAGAGCGGCGCCAGGTCGCGCAGCCGGTACAGCTGCTCGGCGCTCTCGTAGCCGAGGATCGAGACGAAGGCCGGATTGACCGACTTGAACCGCCCGTCGCGCCCGCTCTGATACACCCCCTCGGCGATGCTCTCGAACAGCCCGCGGAACTTCGCCTCGCTCGCCCGCAGCGCCTGCTCGGCGAGGCGCCGCGAGATGGCGATGCCGGCGATCTGGGCCGCATGCGCCATGATGTGGCTCTCGCGCTGTCCGGGCAGACCGCCGGTGTGGTGGTAGACCCCGAGGCAGCCGAGCACCTGGCCGTCGGTGGCCTTGATGGGGATCGACCAGGCGGCGCTGAGGCCGGCCTGCAGGGCGAGCGCGCGGTAGCGCTCCCAGAACGGGTCGGTGGCGATGTCGGCGACCAGCACCGGGCGGTCGAGGTACACCGCCGCGGCGCACG
>JAKAFQ010000723.1 GCA_021817875.1 Pseudomonadota bacterium | reverse complement strand
CGTCGATACCGGCAACTTCCTCGATCGAAGAAAGTCGGGTGACGATCGCCTGCCTGCCGGCGAGCTTGCCCGCCCCGAGCGCCATGGTTATCGACATCACCGCCGGCATCGCCACAGGCACGGCTGCGACGATCAACACCAGCACCAGTTGCAGCACTCTCAGCACCGGATCATGGCGCACCAGGGCGACCCCGATGATGAGCAGCGCGAGCACCACGGCGACGACCAGCAGGTAATCGGCGATCTTCATGATCGCCTGCTGCAGGTGGCTCACGGTGTTGGCCGACTGCACCAGGTGCGCGGTCCTGCCGTAGTAGCTGCTCGCACCCGTGGCGTAGACCAGGGCATCGATCTCGCCCTGCTTGACGATGGTTCCCGAGTAGACCGCATCGCCGGCCATGTGCTCGACGGGCAGCGATTCGCCGGTGAGGGCCGACTGGTCGACCTGGATCGCATCGCCCTCCAGCAGCTTCGCGTCGGCCGGAATGATGCTGCCGATGCGCAGGCGGATCACATCGCCGGGGACCAGTTCGCGCGCCTGCAGCACAGTCCATTTGCCGTCACGGCGGACTGTCGCCTGGACTGCCAGCTTCTCCTTCAATGCGGCTATCACATTGCCTGCCTGGTGTTCTTCGCGATAGCCGACAACGGCATTCATCACCAGCAGCACCAGGATGATGCCGAAGGTCAGATAATCTCCGAGCACCGCGGAGAGGATCGCGGCAGCCACGATCATGTAGGGAATCGCGCCGCGAAAATATGCCAGGAAGAGCGCCAGCGCGCTCTGCCGTTCCTGCGGAAGCTCGTTGTATCCATGCAGCTTCAGGCGCCGCCCCGCCTCCCCCGCGCTCAAGCCTTGCCGCGAGGTCTGGAGCTGCTCGAGCAGCGCGGCGACGCTGAGATCCTTGAGCGAGGCTCCGGTCGCGGAAGCATCCGACTGCGGGCTGTTCACGGCGGGTTTGATATCGGTCATGCCTGGAAGCTCCTGTCGTCTCGTCCTATACTGCAAGCGGATTCCACGGAGATTCGGGCACGCGGTCCGGTCGTGCTGCGCGGGATGGTAATGCGGTGTCAGGCGGACGAAAAGCCGACTGCGTACAATTACTCATCCACGGCGAGGCGCTGCGTACGCATGATGGGCAGCTCACCGTGAGCGACCGCTCGCCGAGGCGCATCGCGGCACGGCCCGTGCCGCCCGCAGCGGCAACACGGGTTTCGGGCGCGAGCAACGGCACGTTGCGGTACTTTGCTTGAGGTGCGGAGGATGCACACGATGCCGGCTCCGACTGACCGACCTTCGGAGGACCGCCGCTCACCGGAGCTGCCACACAAGCCCGATGCGCCGTGCGATGCAGGTGAACGGCGACGGCCGCCGCTCGCGGTGCCCGACGGGTGTGCGGGCGCTGGCGGACCTGCTGATCGCTGCGCACACTGAGGTGCCTATGGACCCCTCTTCTCTGGCGCAATCCTTCGAGCATCATTTGAAACTCGATCAGATGCTGAGCCAGGCCAGAGCCACCGAGCGGGATCGCTTCGAGGCGCTTGCCGCCGCGGTGCGCGATCTGATCGGCGAGCGGTGGCTCGCGACGGACCAGTCCTACGATCTGAAGCGGCCGAAGCGGGTGTACTACCTGTCGATGGAGTACCTGCTCGGGCGCTCGCTCAAGGCGAATCTGCTGAACCTCGGCATCGAGCCGCAGGTGCGACACATGCTCTCGAGCCACGGTATCGACCTCGACCGACTGCTCGAGGCGGAACCGGATGCCGGACTCGGCAACGGCGGACTCGGCCGCCTGGCCGCATGCTTCATGGACTCCCTGGCCACGCTGCAGATCCCGGCGGTCGGCTACGGACTGCGTTACGAATACGGCATGTTCCGCCAGGAGATCGTCGATGGCTGGCAGGTCGAGCATCCCGACAACTGGCTGCGGCGCCCCGACCCGTGGGAAATCGCCCGGCACGAGCGTTCGGTGGAAGCGCGGATCCACTGCACACTGCGGTTCGAGGAAGGCGTGCCGCGGCTCTACGACCACCGCTCGGCCACGCTGCGCGGCATACCGTACGACCGGCCGATGGTCGGCTTCGGCGCCAGGTCGGTCAATACGCTGCGCCTGTGGGAGGCGACCTCGCCGGATTACTTCGACCTCGACGAATTCAATCACGGTGACTTCTTCGGCGCCGTTCATGACAAGATCCTGGCGGAAAATCTCACTCGCGTGCTTTATCCGGACGATGCGACTTCCGCCGGGCGGCATCTGCGCTTTCTGCAGGAATACTTCCTGGTCGCCTGCTCGCTCGCGGACATCGTGCGGCGCTTCCGCCGCACGGGCGGTGAGTGGCGGGACCTCCCGGACCAGGTCGCCATCCAGCTGAACGACACCCATCCGTCGCTGGCGGTCGCCGAGCTGATGCGTATTCTCCTGGACGAAGCCCGGCTCGGCTGGGATGAGTCGTGGGAAATCACGGTCCGCACCCTCGCCTACACCAACCACACACTACTCCCGGAAGCGCTCGAGCGCTGGCCGGTCGAACTGTTCGAGCTCGCACTGCCGCGGCAGCTCGAGATCATTTACGAGATCAATCGACGCTTCCTCGACCAGGTTCGGGCGCGTTTCCCCCTGGACGAGGCGCGCATCGAGCGCATGAGTCTCATCGAAGAGCGGCCAGTCAAGGCGGTACGGATGGCGAGTCTGGCGATCGTCGGCTCGCACAGCACCAACGGGGTGTCGGCCATCCATAGTGAATTGCTGCGTACGCGCACGCTGGCGGATTTCGCGCAAATGCTCCCCGATC
>JAKAFQ010000722.1 GCA_021817875.1 Pseudomonadota bacterium | reverse complement strand
GTCGGGTGCATTCCTTCCAAGGCGCTGCTGCACGCCGCCAAGGTGATCGACGAGGCCGCGCACATGGCCGCCCACGGCATCAGCTTCGGTGCGCCCCGGATCGACCGCGGCAAGCTGCGCGACTGGAAGAATTCGGTGGTCGGGCGCCTGACCGGCGGACTTACGGCGCTCGCCCGCCAGCGCAAGGTGGAGGTCGTCCGCGGTGTCGGCACCTTCCTCGGCCCGAACGTCCTCGAGGTCCGGAGCGAGGCGGGCGCCGAGCGCATCCGCTTCGAGCAGTGCATCATCGCTGCGGGCTCCGAGGCGGTCCGGCTGCCGGGACTGCCCGACGATCCTCGCCTGATCGACTCCACCGGCGCGCTGGAGCTGGAGCCCTTCGCGGGTCCTTTGCTCGTGATCGGCGGGGGCATCATCGGGCTGGAGATGGCCTGCGTGTACGAAGCCCTCGGCACCCCGGTGAGCGTGGTGGAGCTGACGCAGCAGCTCATCCCGGGCTGCGACCCCGATCTGGTGCGGCCGCTTGAGAAGCGCATCCGGCCGCGGTACGAGCAGATCCTGCTCGGCACCCGCGTCAGCCGCGTCGAGCCGCTCGCCGAGGGGCTGCGGGTGAGCTTCGAGGGCGAGAAGACGCCGGCACCGACCGTCTACGAGCGGGTCCTGGTCGCCGTCGGCCGCGCGCCGAACGGCAAGCGCATCGGCGCGGCGGCGGCTGGCGTCCATGTCACGGACCGCGGCTTCATTCCGGTCGACCGGCAGATGCGCACCAACGTGCCGCACATCTTTGCGATCGGCGACATCGTCGGCCCGCCCATGCTGGCCCACAAAGCAACGCACGAGGCCAAGGTGGCCGCGGAGGTGGCTGCGGGGCACAAGCGCGCGTTCGACGCGCGCGTCATTCCCTCCGTCGCGTACACCGATCCGGAGATCGCCTGGGTGGGCCTGACCGAGACCGAGGCGAAGAGCCAGGGCATCCGCATGGAGAAGGCCGTCTTTCCGTGGGCCGCGAGCGGTCGGGCACTGTCACTGGCGCGCGATGAGGGCCTGACGAAGCTGCTGTTCGATCCGGACACGCACCGGGTGCTCGGCGGGGGCATCGTCGGACCGAACGCCGGGGAGCTGATCAGCGAGGTGGCGCTGGCGATCGAGATGGGCTGCGATGCGGCCGATGTCGGCCTGACCATTCATCCGCACCCGACCCTTGCGGAGACCGTGGGCGCGGCGGCCGAGGCCTACGAGGGCACGCTGACCGATCTGTATCTGCCGAAGAAGCGCTGAGCGCGGGCCGGCTCAGCCGGCATGGCGCGCGGGCAGGTGAGTCGCTTTGCCGGGGGCCCGCTCGAGGGTTCCGGAGCGATGCACGATGACCGTGACGCTCACTCCCACGTAAGTCTTCACCCGGCGGGCAAGTTCGGCGGCGATGTGGCTGCGGGCCGCCTCGCTGTCGTGCGCGCGCTGCAGCGTCTCGACGTGCACCGTCAGGTCATCGAGCGGACCTCTGCGGTTCGTCTCGAGCTTGTAATGCGGCGAGAGTCCCCCGGCGTGCGCGATCAGCGCCTCGAGCTGCGAGGGATACACGTTGACGCCGTGAATCACCAGCATGTCATCGCTGCGGTCGGTGATGCGCGCGATCCGTCGCATGGGGCCGTCCTGCGGGGGCAGCAGGCGGGTCAGGTCGCGCGTGCGGTAGCGGATCACCGGCAGGGCCTCCTTCGTGAGGGAAGTCAGCACCAGCTCGCCCTCCTCGCCGTCGGGCAGCACCGCGCCGGTGCGCGGATCGATCACCTCCGGGTAGAAGTGGTCCTCCCACAGCGTCAGCCCACCGGGGCGAGCGGCGCTCTCGCAGGCAACGCCCGGGCCGATCACTTCAGCGAGGCCGTAGAGGTCGTAGGCCTCCAGACCCAGCTGCTCCTGCAGTTGCGAGCGGGTCGCCTCGTCCCAAGGCTCGGCCCCAAAGATGCCGATGCGCAGCGAGCTGTCACGCGCCCGCAACCCGCGCTGCTCGAACGCCTCGGCGAGGTGCAGCGCGTAGGAGGGGGTGGCCATGAGGATGTCGGGACGGAAGTCCTCGATCAGCTCCACCTGCCAGCCGCTGCGTCCGCTCGAGATCGGGATCACCGTGCAGCCGAGCCGCTCGGCGCCGAAGTGCGATCCCAACCCGCCGGTGAACAGGCCATAGTCGTAGGCGATGTGGACGATGTCGCCGGTGCGTGCCCCGGCGGCGCGGATGCACCGACCCATCAGCTCCGCCCAGGTGGCGATGTCGCGCGCGGTGTAGCCGACCACGGTGGGCTTGCCGGTCGTGCCGCTCGAGGTGTGGATGCGTACGACGCGCTCGCGCGGCACGGCGAACAGTCCGAACGGATAGTTGGCGCGGAAGTCCGACTTGGTCAGGAATGGAAAGCGCCCGAGGTCCTCGAGGCTGCGCAGATCCTGCGGCTCAACGCCGCGGGCCGCGAAGCTGCGCCGGTAGTGTGGGACATTTTCCCAGGCATGCTGCACCGACTCGCGCAGCCGCTGAAGCTGCACGCGCCGCAGTTGCTCGACTGCGGTGCCCTCAGCGGGCACCTCGGTGGCGGTCCTGTTCCCGCGACTCCAGTCCATAGCCGGTCCTCGGTACGCAGGGGAGGCTCCGAGTGTAGCAGCCGCACGGCGCCGCGCGCATGCGCGGGTCTCTAGAGTGTGAGCAGCCGCTCGATGTAGCGCTGCTCGTCGGGCAGGCCGCCGCGGCGCTGGGCCTCCCAGAGCGTCTCGGCGAGCCGCTCGAGCATGGCATGCTCGGCGGCGTGCGCATCGCCG
>JAKAFQ010000081.1 GCA_021817875.1 Pseudomonadota bacterium | reverse complement strand
TCAGTGGCGGACTGGTACGTGGAGACAGGCGCCACATTCCGCCGACGGGGACCGGGGTCCTGATTGGTCGAGGATATAAATAAGACTGATTCGCATTTGCATAAAGAATATCAGTCGCCCTGCGGGAACACAATGACGGAAAACCGTAATCCGACGGTGGCTCGGAGACGCAAGACCCCGTCCCGGGCACCAGTCTTCGGGGCGGCAACGGCCCGAAGGACCCGGCGGCACTGTCCACACTGAGCGGGGGTGCCGCGACGGGTGATAGGAATCTCATGGCCCAGCGTGCGGACGAGCCATCCGATCACGCACACGGCAGCAGCCGGAGCCCTCGCGCGCGGGCCCGACCTGCCGGATTCGGCAAGGTTCCCCCTGAAAAAAGGCCGGCGCGGCTTACGCCGCCCCGGCCCCGTTCAGCTCAATGCCCGGTTTCCACCGGCCGCCGCGCTAACCCGCCGTGCTCTCGGACTCCTCGCTGACACTGGTGTCGTCGACTTCCGGGATCGCTCCACCGACTTCCATGAAGCTGCGGCGCTCGACGCCCTCGCTCTTGCGACGACGCGAGGCGTGCGTCGCGAAGCCCGTACCGGCCGGGATCAGCCGGCCGACGATGACGTTCTCCTTCAGGCCGCGCAGGTCGTCCTGCAGCCCCCGCACCGCTGCCTCGGTGAGCACCCGGGTGGTCTCCTGGAACGACGCGGCGGAAATGAACGATTCCGTCGCGAGCGACGCCTTGGTGATGCCGAGCAGCACCGGCTGCAGTGACGCGGACTGCTTGCCTTCGCGCTGCGCGCGATCGTTGATGTCGAGCGCCCGGGCACGATCGAGCTGCTCGCCGCGCAGCAGCGAGGTCTCGCCCGACGCATGCACCTCGGTCTTGCGCAGCATCTGCCGCACGATCACCTCGATGTGCTTGTCGTTGATCTTCACGCCCTGCAGACGGTAAACGTCCTGGATCTCGCGCACCAGGTAGTTCGCCAGTGCCTCCACGCCCTGCAACCGCAGGATATCGTGCGGGTTCGGCTCGCCGTCCGCGATCACCTCGCCGCGCTCAACCGTCTCGCCCTCGAAGACGTTGAGCTGACGCCACTTCGGGATCAGCTCCTCGTACTTGTCGCCGTCGTCGCTGGTGATGATGAGGCGGCGCTTGCCCTTGGTTTCCTTGCCGAAGCTGACCGTGCCGGATGTTTCGGCGAGAATCGCCTGGTCCTTCGGCTTGCGGGCCTCGAACAGATCCGCGACACGCGGCAGACCACCGGTGATGTCACGCGTCTTGGACGACTCCTGCGGAATGCGCGCGATCACATCGCCGACCGACACCCGCGCACCGTCCTCCAGCGCGACAAAGGCGCCAGCCGGCAGCGAGTACACCGCCGGAATCTCCGTGTTGGCGAAAGTGACTTCCCGGCCCTTGTTGTTCACCAGCTTGACGGTCGCGCGCAGATCCTTGCCACCACGCTGCTTGGTATCGAGCACCACGGTGCTGGAGAGGCCCGTGACCTCGTCCACCTGGGTGGTGACGGTGAGACCATCGATGAAGTCCTGGAATTTCACGAAGCCCGCCACTTCCGTCACCACGGGGTGAGTGTGCGGGTCCCACGTCGCGACCACCTGTCCGGCCGCCACCTGATCGCCTTCCTTGATGCTGATCATGGCGCCGTAGGGAATCTTGTAGCGCTCGCGCTCGCGGCCGAAGTCATCGACCACACCGATCTCGCCCGAGCGCGACACGGCCACCAGGTGACCTTTCTCGTGCTGCACGGTCTTGATGCGATGGAAGCGGGCGGTGCCCTTGTTGCGCACCTCGACGCTGCTCGCGGCAGCCGCTCTCGAAGCCGCGCCGCCGATGTGGAAGGTGCGCATCGTCAGCTGCGTGCCCGGCTCGCCGATCGACTGCGCGGCGATGACGCCCACCGCCTCGCCGACACTGATCAACCGGCCGCGGGCGAGGTCCCGCCCGTAACACTGCGCGCACACGCCATAGCGCGTCTCACAGGTGATCGGCGAGCGGACCTTGAGCTGATCGACGCCTTCGTGCTCGAGATCGCGCACGAGCTTCTCATCGATCAGTGTGCCGCGGCCGATCAGCACCTGTTCGGTACCCGGCTTGTGCACGTCATCGGCCAGCACCCGGCCCAGCACGCGCTCACCCAACGCCTCGACCACATCGCCGCCCTCGACGAGCGGCGTCATGGCCAGGCCGTTGATCGTGCCGCAATCATCTTCCGTCACCACCAGATCCTGGGCCACGTCGACCAGGCGGCGGGTGAGATACCCGGAGTTGGCGGTCTTCAGCGCCGTATCGGCCAGCCCCTTGCGGGCGCCGTGCGTGGAAATGAAGTACTGCAGAACGTTGAGGCCCTCACGGAAATTGGCCGTGATCGGGGTCTCGATGATCGAGCCGTCGGGCTTCGCCATCAGCCCGCGCATGCCGGCGAGCTGGCGGATCTGCGCTGCCGAGCCGCGCGCGCCGGAATCGGCCATCATGAAGATGGAATTGAAGGACTTCTGCCGGACGGACTGACCCTTCGAATCCCGGACTTCCTCGGCGCCGAGCTTTTCCATCATCGCCTTGGCCACCTGGTCGTTGGCCCGCGACCAGATGTCGACCACCTTGTTGTAGCGCTCGCCGTTGGTCACCAGGCCGGACGCGTACTGGTCCTGGATTTCCTTCACCTCCTGGTCGGCGCTGGCGATGATGCGCGGCTTCTGCTCCGGGATGACGATGTCGTCGATGCCGAAGGACACACCGGCGCGCGTGGCGTAGTGGAAGCCCGTGTACATCAACTGGTCGGCGAAGATGACCGTTTCCTTCAACCCCAGAATGCGGTAACAGGCATTGATGGTCGCCGAGATCGCCTTTTTGGTCATGTCCTGGTTGATCAGATCGAAGGACAGCCCCTTCGGCAGGATCTCGACCAGCAGTGCCCGGCCCACCGTGGTATCGACGACACGGGTCCGTTCCCGCGGGTCCGCCCCCGGCAGGCGCTCCTTGATGCGCACGCGGACCTTGGCCTGCAGCTCGACCGTACGGCTTTCGTAGGCACGGTGCACCTCATGCACATCCGCGAACAGCGTGCCCTCGCCGAGCGCGCCGACGCGCTCGCGAGTCATGTAGTACAACCCCAACACCACGTCCTGCGACGGCACGATGATCGGGTCGCCGTTGGCGGGCGACAGGATGTTGTTCGAGGCCATCATCAGGGCGCGCGCCTCGAGCTGCGCTTCCAGCGACAGCGGCACGTGCACCGCCATCTGGTCGCCGTCGAAATCGGCGTTGAACGCCGTGCACACCAGCGGATGCAGCTGGATGGCCTTGCCCTCGACCAGCTGCGGCTCGAACGCCTGGATACCGAGGCGGTGCAGCGTCGGGGCGCGGTTGAGCAGCACGGGATGCTCGCGGATGACCTCCTCGAGGATGTCCCACACCTCCGGCCCTTCGCGCTCGACCAGGCGCTTGGCGGCCTTGATGGTCGAGGCTTCTCCGCGCAGCTGCAGCTTGTGGAAGATGAACGGTTTGAACAGCTCGAGCGCCATCTTCTTCGGCAGACCGCACTGGTGCAGCCGCAGCTGCGGACCCACGACGATGACGGAGCGCCCGGAGTAATCGACGCGCTTGCCGAGCAGGTTCTGGCGGAAGCGCCCCTGCTTGCCCTTGATCATGTCGGCCAGCGACTTCAGGGGCCGCTTATTGGTGCCGGTGATCGCGCGGCCCCGTCGGCCGTTGTCGAGCAACGCGTCGACGGCTTCCTGCAGCATGCGCTTCTCATTGCGCACGATGATGTCTGGAGCATTGAGCTCGAGAAGGCGGCGCAACCGGTTATTGCGGTTGATGACGCGCCGGTACAGATCATTGAGGTCGGAGGTGGCGAAACGGCCGCCATCGAGCGGCACCAGCGGCCGCAGATCCGGCGGCAGCACCGGCAGCACCGTCATGACCATCCACTCGGGCTTGTTGCCCGATTCGATGAATGACTCGATGAGCTTCAGACGCTTCGACAGCCGCTTGAGCTTGGTCTCCGAGGAAGTCGCGCCCATTTCCTCGCGGACCCGGGCGAGTTCGGCCTGCAGGTCGATGCTGTGCAGCAGTTCGTGCACGGCCTCGGCACCCATACGGGCATCGAACTCGTCGCCGTGCTCCTCGATCGCCTCGAGGTACATCTCGTCGGTCAGCAGCTGCCCGCGCGTAAGCGGCGTCATGCCCGGGTCGATGACCACGAACGCCTCGAAATACAACACCCGCTCGATCTCGCGCAGCGTCATGTCGAGCATCAGACCGATACGCGAGGGCAGGGACTTCAGGAACCAGATGTGCGCCACCGGGCTCGCGAGCTCGATGTGTCCCATGCGCTCGCGGCGCACCTTGGCCTGGGTGACCTCGACGCCGCACTTCTCGCAGACCACGCCACGGTGCTTGAGGCGCTTGTACTTGCCGCACAGGCACTCATAGTCCTTCACCGGCCCGAAGATCTTCGCGCAGAACAGCCCGTCGCGCTCCGGCTTGAAGGTGCGGTAGTTGATGGTCTCCGGCTTCTTGACCTCGCCATACGACCAGGCGCGGATCATCTCCGGCGAGGCGAGGCCTATCTTGATCGAATCGAACTGCTCGACCGGAGCGTTGGTCTTGAAAAACTTCAGAAGGTCTTTCATCGGGTGTTCTCCTCACGGCGTGCCGTGATCAGTCCTGCTCCAGTTCCATGTTGATACCGAGGGAGCGTATCTCCTTGACGAGCACGTTGAAGGACTCGGGCATGCCCGCGTCCATCTGGTGATTGCCGTCCACGATGTTCTTGTACATCTTGGTGCGGCCGTTGACGTCATCGGACTTGACCGTCAGCATCTCCTGCAGGGTATAGGATGCGCCATAGGCCTCGAGCGCCCAGACTTCCATCTCACCGAAGCGTTGGCCGCCGAACTGCGCCTTGCCCCCGAGGGGCTGCTGAGTGACCAGGCTGTACGGTCCGGTGGAGCGGGCGTGCATCTTGTCGTCGACCAGGTGGTTGAGCTTGAGCATGTACATGTAGCCCACGGTCACCGCACGCTCGAAACGCTCACCCGTACGGCCGTCATACAGGTATGTCTGGCCGCTCGTCGGCAGGCCCGCAAGCTCGAGCATGCGCTTGATCTCCTTCTCGCTGGCACCGTCGAACACCGGGGTCGCCATCGGCACACCATGCGACAGATTGCCCGCCAGCCGGCCGAGATCCTCGCGGCCCAGACTGTCGATATCCTCCGGCTGGCCGCCGCTGGCGTTGTAGATCTGCTTGAGAAAGCCGCGCAACTCCGCCTCTTGCGCCTGCTTCTCGAGCATCCGCCCGATCTTCAGGCCCAGGCCCTTGGCCGCCCAGCCGAGGTGGGTCTCGAGCACCTGTCCGACGTTCATGCGCGAGGGCACGCCGAGCGGGTTGAGCACGATGTCGACCGGCGTGCCGTCCTCGAGATACGGCATGTCTTCCACCGGCACGATGGTGGAGATGACACCTTTGTTGCCGTGCCGACCCGCCATCTTGTCGCCAGGCTGTACCCGGCGTTTGACCGCCAGGTACACCTTGACCATCTTGAGCACGCCCGGGGCAAGATCATCGCCCTGGGTGATCTTGGCCTTCTTGTCCTCGAGGCGTTTCTCGAAGGCCTTGCGCTGCGCCTGCAGCCGCTCGGCGGTCTGTTCGAGCTGCGCGTTGGCGTCCTCGTCCTGCAGGCGGATCTCGAACCACTCCTCGCGCGGCAGTTCGTCGAGGTACGCCGCTTCGATTCTCGTGCCGGCCTTGAGCTTGCGGGGCCCGCCGGCGACGCTCTGTCCGATCAGCATGGCGCGCACGCGCTGGAACAGGTCATCCTCCAGGATGCGCTGCTGGTCGGCGAAGTCCTTGCGAACCCGCTCGATCTCGGCCTTTTCGATCGCGAGGGCGCGGGAGTCCTTCTCCACCCCGTCGCGCGTGAACACGCGCACGTCGATCACCGTGCCGTCCATGCCTGGCGGCACGCGCAGGCCCGTGTCCTTCACGTCCGAAGCCTTCTCGCCGAAGATGGCGCGCAGCAGTTTCTCTTCCGGGGTGAGCTGCGTCTCCCCCTTGGGAGTGACTTTCCCGACCAGGATGTCTCCCGCCTTGACCTCGGCGCCGATGTAGGCGATGCCCGCCTCGTCGAGCTTGGCGAGCGCCGCATCGCCGACGTTGGGAATGTCGGCGGTGATTTCCTCGGGTCCGAGCTTGGTGTCACGCGCGACGCAGGTGAGCTCCTCGATGTGGATGGTCGTGAAGCGGTCTTCCTGCACGACGCGCTCGGAGATGAGGATCGAGTCCTCGAAGTTGTAGCCGTTCCAGGGCATGAACGCGACCAGCAGATTCTGCCCGAGCGCAAGCTCGCCGAGGTGCGTCGACGGACCATCGGCGAGCACATCGCCCCGGGCGATCACGTCGCCCGCATTGACCAGCGGCCGCTGGTTGATGCAGGTGTTCTGGTTCGAGCGGGTGTACTTGGTGAGGTTGTAGATGTCCACGCCCGGCTCTCCGGCCGTGGTTTCCTCGTCATTCACCCGCACCACGATGCGCGAGGCGTCCACCGAGTCGACCACGCCGCCGCGCTTCGCGACCACCGTCACCCCGGAATCGATGGCGACCGAGCGTTCCATGCCGGTACCCACCAGCGGCACCTCGGCACGCAGCGTCGGCACCGCCTGCCGCTGCATGTTCGAACCCATCAGGGCTCGGTTGGCATCGTCGTGCTCCAGGAACGGAATGAGCGAGGCCGCCACCGAGACGATCTGCTTGGGACTGACGTCCATGTAGTTGATACGGTCGCGCGGCATGAGCGTGAACTCGTTCTGGAAGCGGCACGAGACCAGCTCGTCGGTCAGCTCGCCGTCGGGTCCGAGGCTGGCGTTCGCCTGCGCAATCGCGAAGTTGCCTTCCTCGATCGCCGAGAGGTAATCGATCCGATCGGTCACGCGGCTGTTCTCGACACGCCGGTAGGGCGTCTCGAGGAAGCCGTACTGATTGGTGCGCGCGTACACCGCCAGCGAATTGATCAGACCGATATTCGGTCCTTCGGGGGTTTCGATCGGGCAGACGCGGCCGTAGTGGGTCGGATGCACGTCGCGCACCTCGAAGCCGGCGCGTTCGCGGGTGAGTCCGCCCGGGCCCAGCGCCGAGACGCGCCGCTTGTGCGTGACTTCCGACAACGGGTTGTTCTGGTCCATGAACTGCGAGAGCTGCGAGGAACCGAAGAATTCCTTGACCGCGGCCGCAACCGGCTTGGCGTTGATCAGCTCCTGCGGCATCAGTGGCTCGGTCTCGGCGACGGTGAGGCGCTCCTTGACCGCGCGCTCGACGCGCACCAGCCCGACGCGGAAGGCGTTCTCGGCCATCTCGCCGACGCTGCGCACGCGGCGGTTGCCCAGATGATCGATATCGTCCACCTGGCCGTTGCCGTTGCGGATGTCGATCAGCACCCGCAGAACGTCGATGATGTCCGAAGTCTGGCCATGCTGTTCGACCATGCGCCGCGCGGCTTCGTCGCTGCGGCTGCTGAAATACTTGTAGTCGTACAGAATGCCGAGGCCGGTGATTGCATCCCTGCCGACGCGGCGGTTGAATTTCATGCGACCGACCGCCGAGAGGTCGTAGCGCTCGGCATTGAAGAACAGGTTGCCGAACAGATTCTCGGCGGCGTCGCGCGTTGGCGGCTCGCCGGGGCGCATCATGCGGTAGATCTCGACCAGCGCCTCGAAGCGCGTCCGGGTCGGGTCGATGCGCAGGGTGTCGGAAATGTACGGTCCGCGGTCCAGGTCATTGACGTAGAGCGTATTGGCCTGGGTGATCCCCGCGGCGATGAACTTCTCGACCGAGGCGGCGGTCAGCACCTCGTTGGCCTTGGCGAGCACCTCGCCGGTATCGGTGTTGACCACGTCGTGCGCCAGGATCTTGCCGTACAGATACTCGCGCGGCACGCGCAGACGGCTGACCTGGGCGTCCTCGAGCTGGCGGACGTGGCGGGCGGTGATGCGCCGACCCTCCTCGACGATCACTTTCTCGCCGATGCGGATCTCGAAGGTGGCGGTCTCGCCGCGCAGGCGCTGCGGCACGAGCTGCAGCGCCACCTCGTCGGCCCCGAGGTGGAATGTGTTGGTGTCGAAGAAAGTCGCGAGGATCTCCTCCTCGCTCATGCCCAGGGCGCGCAGGATGATGGTGACCGGAAGCTTGCGCCGGCGGTCGATGCGCGCGAACAGGCAGTCTTTCGGGTCGAACTCGAAATCGAGCCAGGAGCCGCGGTACGGGATGATGCGCGCCGAGAACAGCAGCTTCCCCGAGGAATGGGTCTTGCCGCGGTCGTGATCGAAGAACACGCCGGGGGAGCGGTGCAGCTGCGAGACGATGACCCGCTCCGTACCGTTGACGATGAATGTGCCGTTGTCGGTCATCAGCGGCAGCTCACCGAGATACACTTCCTGCTCGCGTACGTCCTTCACGGGTTTCTTGGCGCCCGGAGCTTCCTTGTCGAGGACGATCAGGCGCACCTTGACGCGCAGTGGCGCGGCGTAGGTGAGTCCGCGGAGCTGGCACTCCTTCACGTCGAACACCGGCTCGCCGAGCCGATAGCTGACGTACTCGAGGGAAGCGTTTCCGGAATAACTGGTGATCGGGAACACGCTTTTGAATGCCGCATGCAGCCCGATCAGATTGCGCGCGTCCTCAGGCCTGTCCGCCTGCAGGAACGTACGGTACGAATCGAGCTGGATGGCGAGCAGGTATGGGGTGTCCAGGATTCCCGGCTGCTTGCCGAAGTTCTTGCGGATGCGCTTCTTCTCGGTGAAGGAATAAGCCATCTCGGTCTCACCTCAGAAACAAAAATAGTGAGCCGTCCCGGCTCGGTGTCCGCGTCGCGCCCTGCAGGCGCCCGCCGCGCATGTCCTTCGTCATTCGTCCATGCCTGAGAATCGCTCCCTGCTGATGTACGGGGTCCGCGCTTCCCGCGCGAACCCCGCCAGTCCTGCGCATCAGCGCAGGACGATCCCTACTTGATCTCCACCTTTGCGCCGGCATCTTCCAGCTTCTTCTTGAAGCTGTCGGAATCGGCCTTGGACACCGCCTCCTTGACCGTCGAGGGCACGGCCTCGACCAGATCCTTGGCTTCCTTCAGGCCGAGACCGGTGATCTCGCGGATCACCTTGATCACGGTGACCTTCTTGTCCGCCGGATATTCCTTCAGCACCACGGTGAATTCCGTCTGCTCCTCGGCGGGGGCGGCGGCCGCGCCGCCGCCGGCCGGAGCAGCGGCGACGGCCACCGGGGCCGCGGCCGTGACGCCGAACTTCTTCTCCATGTCGGAGATGAGCTCGACGACCTCCATCAGGGTCATCTTGGAAATTGCATCGAGGATTTCGTCTTTGCTGACAGCCATGTTGAGACTCCGCAGATTGAAATTGGACAAGTCGGCGTTGCGCTAGGCCGCCTGCTTCTGGTCGCGGACCGCGGCCAGGGTACGGGCAAGCTTCGCGGGTGGCTCCGCCAGAGTCGCCACGAACTTCTGGATCGGCGCCTTGATCACGCCGAGCAGCATCGACAGCGCCTGCTCGCGGGTCGGCAGATTGGCGACCTTGTCGAGCTCACCGCCGGGCAGAACCTGCCCGCCGAGAGACACCAGTGTCGCCACGAGCTTCTCGTTCGTCTTCGCGAAGTCCTTCACCAGGCGCGCGGCGGCGCCGGGGTCGTCCTTCGAGAACGCAAGCACGAGCGGTCCCTTGAGTTTCGGTCCCACCTGCTCAAAGGTCGTGCCGGCGAGCGCCTTGCGTGCCAGCGTGTTTTTCACCACACGCAGGTACACGCCTCGGGCCCGCGCCTTGGCGCGAAGCTCGGTCATCTGTCCGACAGTGAGGCCGCGATATTCCGCGGCCACGACGGACTGTGCCTGGGCGGCCACCTCAGCCACCTCGGCCACCATCGCCTTCTTGTCTTCCAGGTTGAGTGCCATTCCTTCTCTCCTCTCGGGTGAGAAGATCACGGTTTTGCAAATGAAGCCGCCGGTTGCCCGGTTGGGCTTCCCCATCAGTCCACGGCCCGGCGCTTTGGACGCCGCAGCCGCTCGGTGACCCTTCTCGACTCGAGGACGCACCTCGATACGATCAGCGGTTCACCATCTGCGCAGGCGGTCATTAAGAGGGCCGGCCCTCGCCTGCGGTCTTCGATGATGACGGCAGCTCCTTACGGCGCTGCCGCCCGCATCAAAATCGTCAACGGCGGATCCCCGTTCAACGGCGGACCGGGCCTGCCCGACCCGCCCGCGCCGGAATCCGCGGAAACTGTCCGGCGTGCGCTCAACCGCTCAGCGTGGCCTGATCGATCATGACGCCCGGTCCCATCGTGGAAGACACGGTGATGCGCTTCAGGTACTGACCCTTGGCGGAAGACGGCTTCGCCTTGTGCAGGTCCGCAATCAGCGCCGCCAGGTTGTCCCGCAGCGCGCTGATTTCGAAACTCGCCTTGCCGATGGTGCAGTGCACGATGCCGGCCTTGTCCACACGGTAGGTCACCTGACCCGCCTTGGCATTCTTCACCGCCGTGGCCACATCGGGCGTGACGGTGCCGACCTTCGGGTTCGGCATCAGGCCGCGGGGACCGAGGATCTGGCCCAGCTGGCCGACGATGCGCATGGCGTCCGGACTGGCGATGACACGGTCGAAGTTGATCTGGCCGGCCTTGACCTGGGCGGCCAGGTCCTCCAGGCCGACGATGTCGGCGCCGGCGGCCTTGGCCACTTCCTGGTTCTTGCCGGAGGTGAACACGGCCACGCGCACCGTCTTGCCGGTACCGTGAGGCATCACGGTCGAGCCGCGCACCTGCTGGTCGGACTTGCTGGCATCGATGCCGAGGTTGACGGCCGCATCCACCGATTCGTCGAACTTCGCCCGGGCCAGTTCCTTGACCAGTTTGAAGGCCTCTTCGGCCGGGTACTGCCGGCCGGGGGCCAGCCTGTCCTGCCAGGCTTTCACACGCTTGCTGAGTGTCATGATCAGACTCCCTCCACGTCGACGCCCATGCTGCGCGCGCTGCCGGCAATGGTGCGCACGGCGGCATCCAGATCGGCCGCGGTCAGATCGGGCTGTTTGGTCCTGGCGATCTCCTCGAGCTGCGCCCGGCTGATCCGGCCCACCTTGGCGGTATTGGGCGTGCCACTGCCTTTCTCGATGCCGATCGCCTTGCGGATCAGCACCGACGCCGGCGGCGTCTTCATCACGAAGGTGAAGCTGCGATCCGCGTAGACGGTGATCACCACCGGGATGGGCAGGCCCTTCTCGAGTTTCTGAGTCTGGGCATTGAACTGCTTGCAGAACTCCATGATATTCACGCCCTGCTGGCCGAGTGCCGGCCCGATGGGCGGTGAGGGATTTGCAGAGCCCGCGGGCACCTGCAGCTTCACGTAACCTTGGACTTTCTTCGCCATCGATCTCTCCCGGGTTCAAGCGCCGCTGAGGCTCCCCGTCGTTCGGTAAGTCGATCAGGAACGTGACTGAAGAGTGGATTTCCCCGGGCGCGCAATCACACGAAGACTGTCTGCGCTGGGACGCGTCACGGCGTCCCGGAAAAATCTGCTCAAAAGCACGTTTCGGTCGTAATGCATCAACCTGGTTGTGACTAACGTTACGCCTTTTCCACCTGAGAGAAGTCGAGCTCCACGGGCGTCGAGCGCCCGAG